>CALZIC010000005.1 GCA_945787285.1 uncultured Desulfuromonadales bacterium | reverse complement strand
GCTCAGATGATCGCGCAGTTTCCCGGGAATGGGCCGGTAAATGCCGTGCAGCAGGCCGAGGGCCAGGTACGCATCCATGGTGCGGTCGACCTGAATTTCAAGGGTATAGAGCGTCGGGAAGCCGCGCCGCATCGACTTGGCGGCGGCGATTGAGAAGGGCCGCCACTGCTCCTTGATCAGAACCGGGAGTTTCTGATGATCGAAAGTCTTCTGCACTTCAGAACGGATTCGGCGCAGCGGGACTTCAAGTTTCGACTGCAGATCGCTGACCAGGGTTTCATAAGTCCTGGTGCGGCGGGGGTAGAGAATCTTCAGGGAAAGAGCGTCGAGCTCCGAGGCCACGTTCCCCATGCCGAGGTGACTGGCCAGCGGCACATAGATGGTGCGGGTTTCCTCGGCAATCAGCGACTGTTTTTCTTTCTTCAGGGCTCCGATCGTCTGCAGGTTGTCAATGCGGTCCCAGAACTTGAGGCACAGTACGCGAATATCCTCGATGGCGACCAGAAGCTGCTTGCGATAGGTCTCGGCCTTGAGCGCCTTGCGGCTGAGCTTTTCATCCATCACCTTGGTCAGGCCGTTGACCAGCAGCGCGACATCCTTGCCGAATTCCTTTTCTACGTCCTCCAGGGTCACGGGCGTATCTTCGACGACATCGTGCAGAATGGCGGCGCAGACCGATGACAGATCCATCCAGTGGCGTGCCGCCAGGTGCGCCACCCGCAGGGGATGAAAGAAATACGGCTCGCCGGACTTGCGCAAAACCCCCTGATGGGAATCCCTCGCCATCGCAATCGCGCGATGCAGCTTGTCGATGCCGCTGTCAAGTTCCTGCTCGCTCATCTCTCCGCCGTGATGAGTGACCAGAAGCTCCATGATTTCGTTGATCAGCCGTATTTCTCTGCGTTCGTCGTATGCCACCGGATTCTCTCTTGAAATAAATATTCTAAGGGTTTCCCATAATAAATGAGAAGCCGACCTTCATCAAGCCTGTTCTGCGGCATCCGAAGCGAAATTCCTATTTTTACCTGGGCTCGTTCTCCCCCCGCACAAAGGAGACCGACGGCCTCATTGCGGCAGGCCCCCGACAGACCTGAATCGTGCCGAGCCATTGCTCGTCATCAAGGGCGGGATAATCGCTGCGGTAGTGGGCTCCGCGACTTTCGCAGCGAAACAGCGCGGATTCGAGAATCAACCGGGAGACCGTCAGCATATTCGAAGCCTGGCTCCACGCCAGGGGGTCCTCCGCCCCGTCCCACCCCGACAACCGCTCCGAGGCGGCATGCCAGCGGCCGAGGGCCTGCCCGAGCAAAAGCCCCGAGCGAACGACTCCGGCCCCATCCCAGAGCAAAGAACGGATTTCATCGCAGACCTCAATCAAGGTATCCTTCGGACAGGGTTTCGTGGGCCCCTGCAGCCCGCGGGGCACCTCGCGAAGCTGCGGCGGTTCGGTGCAGTCGCTGGCAGCGGCGACTCCGGCTCGGCGGCCGAAGACCAGCGCCTCCATCAGCGCGTTGCCGCCGAGTCGATTTGCCCCGTGCACCCCGCCGACAACCTCCCCAGCGGCCAACAGACCGGGGACGGTCGTTGCTCCGTCGCGGTCGATAATTACGCCCCCCATGATGAAATGGACGGCCAGGGCCACCGTGACCGGGTGGCTGCGCGGGTCTCCGCCCTTTCGGCTCAACAGTTGCCAAAGGTCGGCATAACGGGTGGCGGCCAGGTCGCCGGAAACCTCGGCGAGATCGAGGAGCACCCCGCCGCCAACCCCGCGGCCCTCCTCGATTTCGTGGTGAATGGCCCGGCTCATTTCATCGCGCCCTGCGACCTTTTCCCCGCCGCTCACACTGCTGAGAAGAAAGCGCTCGCCATAACGGTTGCGCAGAACGGCGCCGTCGCCGAACAGGGTGGTCGGCAGAATCACCCTGACCGGAGAAACGCCCATGGCCGGATGAAACTGGATGAACTCGAGATCGCGCAGAACGGCGCCGGCCTGGTAGGCCAGGGCAAAACCGTCGCCGGTCATTTCCCGGGTGTTGTTGCTGTTGGCGAATATGCGGCCTCCGCCGCCGCAGGCCAGAACCGTCGCGCCGGCCGCAATGTGCAGAAGACGTCGCCGGCGGTCGGCGGCGAAGGCGCCGCTGACCCGGCCGGCATGACGCGAAAGAGAAACCACTGTGGTCGATTCGAGAAAACGCACCCCGATTCTTTCAGCCTCCTCCAAAAGCGGCAGGGTCAGCGAAAGTCCTGCGGTCTGCACCGGAATGCCCACGCGCTCAGTGCAGATGGTGCGGGGATGGCCGTGGCCGGGGACCAGGCGGCAATGGAGACGGCCGTCTTTTTCAAGAAACCGCACCCCAAGCTGCTGCATAAAGGCGATGGCAGCCCCCGAATCGGCCGCCATAGTCTCGACCAGAGCCCGGTCCGCGATGTTCTTGCCGCTCCACAGGGTGTCCTGAACAAAGCCCTCGACGGTATCCCCCTGCCCGGGGAAGACGCCGGAGATGTTGCAGGCAGCCAGAATGGTATTGCCGCTGCGGCCGGGCTTGCGCTTGCAGACCAACAGCACATCCCGACCGGCCCGCCGGGCTTCGACAGCGGCGACCAGGCCGGACAGGCCGCCTCCGATGATGAGAACTTCGGTTTGAAGCGTTTCCATCGATTCACCAACGAAAAAAGGCGCACCGTAGCGCGCCCAGAAAAAGGGGGGTACCTACCCGGGAGGCCAGGTCAGGTCCCTCCCCCCGAGGAGATGGAAGTGAATGTGCCAGACCGCCTGCCCCCCGCCTTCGTTGCAGTTGTTCACCACCCGGAAACCGTCTTCTGCGAAACCGAGATCGTGGGCGACCTTGCCGGCGATCTGGTAGATGTGCCCGACCAACTCGTTGTCGGCAGTGGTCAGATCGAGGGTGGTGCGAATGTGCTTTCGAGGGATGATCAGGTAATGGTGAGGCGCCTTGGGATCGATGTCCTCCAGAACCACCACCCGCTCGTCTTCGTAATGATACTTGCCGGGGATCTCCCCGGCAATGATTTTACAAAAGATGCAATTGTCCGACATCGTCCTTCCTTTCGGCAGCGACACTCTGTTTAACCGGCTTCTTTTCGTCCAATGATAGCACATTCCAGCTCTTTCGCCCCGCCCGCTTGAGCAGGCCGTCATTGTGGGCAAAGAGAATAACCTGATGATCGGTGCTGAGCCCCTCTAGGGCCGCAAGGGTTTCACCGAGCCTGACGGCGTCGAAATTCACCAGGGGATCATCGAGCAGCAGGGGCAGGTTGCGGCCGCGGGAGAGGTGGCGGGTGAGCGCCAGTCGCACGGCGAAATAGAGGGCATCGACCGTGCCGCGGCTGAACGATTCGACCTCCTGCCACTGTCCCTCCCGGGTCTGCAGGGCAATCGAAAAGGTCTCATCGAGCCTCACCGCCCCGTAGCGGCCGCAGGTGGCGGCGGAGAAGTGCGAGGCAATCTCGCTGGAAAAACGGTCGAGGTAGGTCTGCCGAAACTCTTCGACCGACTCGCTCAGCAGTTCATAGGCGGCGATCAGGGCATCGCGACGACGCACCAGGGCGCTCTCGCGCTTTTTAAGCTCCTCGCCTTCCTCCTCGATCTGCTGCAGATCGGCGAGCCCCGCCTGCAGGGCCGCTTCCTGGCGGGTAAGCTCCAACAACCTCTTTTCGCGATCCTGCAGGCTCTCACCGAGCTCCTGCAGCTTCTCTTCGGCATCCGGAAGCTCCTCGCGGGAGAGCAGCCCCTGAGGACGCAAGGGCCGCTCCTTTTCCATCCGCTCGTCGAGGACCGCCAGCTCCCGGGTGAGATTGCTCTGGTCGCGCTTGAGCTCTTCGGCCTTTTCCAGCACCTTGAGGGCACTGGCCACTTCCTTGAGCTGACCGGTGATTTCCCGGTGACGCTCGAGATTCTTCTGCATTTTGACGATTTCAACGGCCGAAGGGGACATGCCGATCGCCTCGAACCGCTCATCGAGGCCGGCCAGGCGCGCCTGGGCCTCTTCCCGCTTGCGCTCGAGAACCTGGGCCTGGCCTTTCACCCGGCCTCGCTCGGCCCGCTCCTTGCCCGCTTTGTAGAGGTAGAAGACCCAGTAGATCGCCGTCACCAGGCCGGCCCCCAGAAGCGACTGAACCATCCACTCCTGCCGGTACCAGGCCAGCGCCCCCCCGCCGGCACAGATAAGGAGCGAAAGGAGAGCCGAAAGACGCCACGGAGGGTTCATGTGCGCCAGCAGCTCTTCGCGCAGCAGAGCCGACTCGCCCTGCAGCGCGACCAGCTCTTTGCGCACGTCCTCCGCCTCGGCGAGAATCAGCGGCAGATCTTCCGGCATCTCGACGGGAAGGCCGGTTTTGCCGAGGACTTTTTCAAGATCCTCCCGCTGCTTTTCAAGGTCTTCGACCTTGGCCGTCTCTTTGCTGACCCGGTTGAAGTCCTTGCGCAACACATCTTCTTTCTCTTCGAGCTGCCATTGCTTACGCACCCAGGCCAGGTACTTCTCGCCCTTGGTGTATTCGCCGCGGTCGATCTCGATGGAAGCGCCCAGTTCGCTTATTTCATTGCGCACCCCTTCGAGCTTTTCGATGGTCTTGCGCCCCTGGTACCACTCTTCGCCGAGGGCGGTGATCCGCTGAGTGACCTGTTCAAGTTCGCGTTCCTTGGTTTTGTCCTTCCCCCAGGGATTGCTCCGGGTAATGACGAACAAGTCGTCGCTGAGCGAGCTGAGAACCTTGTCGTAATCGACTTCGACAAAACCGGAGAGGAGCGATTTGATTTTCCCCGAGAGTCCGCCGTTGCCGGAAATCTCGATCTGCCCCTGGCCGAAAAAGAGCGAGGCCCGCAGGATAATGGTACCGCTGCGCCCCTCGAGGACCAGGGCGGCTTCACTGCTTCCCTGGCGCCCCCAGGGTTTGAACCGGTCCTTGTCGCGAACCCCGAAGAGAACGGCGGGAATCGCCTCCATAATGGTCGACTTGCCGGCCTCGTTGGGCCCGAGGACCAGATTCATGCCACGGCGGAAATCGAAGGTCCGCTCGCCGAACTTGCCGAAGTGCTTCAGCTCCAGGCTGCGCAGAATCATAATTCGCCTCCTTCGCAAGCCTTGAAACGGACGAGAACCTCGCGAAAGGCCTCCTCGATCACCCCCCTCTTCTCCGCAGGGACCTCCTGCATCCGTTGCCGACAGCGGCGCACGAAAACGCCCCGCACCGTTTCTTCATCCTCGATTCGCCGGACAAAGGTGCTGTCGAAAAGCCGGGTGCGGTCATCGAACTCGAGATGGTAGAAGCTGCCGCGGCACCGCGAATGAAGGGCATGCAGATCAATAGGGGCTTCGACGATCCCGCTGAGACTCAGACGCATGATGAGGTCGTCGTTGCCAAGGGCGTTGACCGCGGCGACCGCCTCATCGAGATCGGCGCAGCCGGAAAGATCGAGGCTGGCCTGTTCGAGCATGCGCGCGTTGACCACCTGTTTTTCGACCTGGGCGCTCCCGGGCTCCACACTGACCAGCGCACAGTAGCGGGGTCCGTTTTCACCGAAGCGCTTCCCCTCGGGAGAGCCGGGATAACAGGCGTAGACCCTACCGCCGCTTTTGAGCGTTTCGAAATTGTGGTAGTGCCCCAGGGCGACGTAATCGAGATCCCACTCCCTGAGATTCATCATACTGAAAGGGAGATCTTTCTTGCGGTATTCCCATTCGGGGCTCCCCTGGCGGGAACCGTGAAGCAGGCCGATATGAATGCCGTGGTCCGAACGCCGCTGCATACCGGAAAAGGCGTCGTCGGAAGCAAAGCTGCGGTAGGCAAAACCATAGAGGAGAACCGCCTGTCCACCGATTTCGATGGGAACCGGCTCATCGACCACCGACCGGTCGAGAATCACCGCCCCGGGAAACTGGCAGCGCCGGTAAACCGAATCGCCCGAGACGACGTGATCGTGGGTTCCGGGGAGGATGACCGGGACGATGCCCCGCTCGACCAGGCGCTTGAGCCCGGACTGCACCTTTTCGACGGTGGCGGCACTCGGCTTCGGAGAATCAAAAAGGTCACCGGCGATGAGAAAAAGATGCACCTCGCTCTTGATGGCAAGGGTCAGCAGGCGTTCAAAGGTCTGCAGCAGATCGTTGCGACGTTGCGATTCGACGTCGCCAAGCCCCGGGAAAGGGGCATCGAGATGCAGGTCGGCAGTGTGTAATAGGCGTATCATAAATTTAAACCTGATCTATTCTTCGTAAAAAAATTCCGGATAATAACAGACATTGGCCGAACAGGGCGCACCGAAGCGTTTCTGGTGCGCCCGTCGGGCCAGCCGGCAGAATTCCGCCGGTTCAAGATTCTGCCCGGCCAGGGTGATAAATTCCCGGGTCAGGACGATATTCCTGACTTTTTCAAGCGAAGGGGCCCCTCGCCCCACCAGTTTCACACCGTAGATGCCGGAGCGCTGCAGGTGGGGAATGGCGCAGAGTCCGCAGCCGTGCCGGCGGTTGGTTTTCGACCAGCTATTCTGCCGCGCCATGGCGGCCTGCAGGCCGGGGGAGGCGGGCTCGCTCAACGGGGCGATGGCGTAGGGGATCTCGCAGGGCCAGATCTTATCGGGGCTCGAATGGTGAAAACTGCACAGCCCCTCGGTGTTGGGACATTTGCCTACCAGCAAAAAGGCGTCGAATTTGAGCTCCGGCACGCGGGCGACGATATCCCCCATTTCAGCCACGCTGAGGTGCCTCTGCAGGACGGCCCGCGAAATCCCCTGGTCGGCATAGAACTTCACCGCCTCGGAATTGCTCAAATGAGCCAGGGTGCTGGCATGGTACTCGAGATCGGGGTGCCGCCGGCGCAGCCGCCTCAGCAGGCCGAGGTCGGCGAGGATGATGCCGTCGACCCCCGCTTCGACATTGCGGTCGACATAGTCGAGCAGCAGGGGCATCTGCTCGTCGGAATAAAAGGGCGCATTGAGGGTCAGGGAAAAGCTGGCTCCCCTGGCATGGGCCTTGTCGACGATGGCGGAGAGATCCTCGATGCTTTCGATCTGCGCCCCGGCAAAGGTCCGCTGGTTAATGGAGGCGAGAAGGGAAAAACGATTCTGCCATTCGGCCGGGACAAAACCGCCGTACAGCTCGTCGGCGCCGGCCTCGAGCAGGGCATCGGCCTCAGCCAGGTTGTCGATGGGGGAGATCACCTTCATCATTCGGACTCGTCCCGGTACTGCCAGAGGGTTTTGCGACGATAGTCCCACCACTCGCCGTCCACGCTGGCGGTGAGGGTTTCACCGACCACGACCAGAGTGAGGGCGGGTCGCTTTTTCGGCCCGCCGAGGTTGAAAAAGTCCCGCTCCCCGACCTTGTCGACGATGTCGTCGAGGGTTCCGGAGACCACCTCCTCGCCGGGAAGGCAGAGGCGGTGGAAGATAACGATGGGGACATTGGCTCCGTATCCCCGGCGCAGCTGGGCGACCAGCTCGCCCAGGGGGATATTGTTCATGTAAATCAGCAGGGTCACCCCCGGCGCCGCCAGGTCTTCGAGGGTCGGGGCATCGTCGGCATCGCCGAGGGTGCGCGGCGAGGCGATGATGGCGCGGTTGCAGACCCCGGGCAGATCGAGGGTCTTCTTCAGGGTCGCCGAGGCGACATTAGCGGTCCCTACCCCGGGAATCACTTCAGCAGCATCGCCAAGCAGGTCGATAAGGGCCTGAAAAGGTGCATAAAACGTAATATCGCCGGGGACCAGAAAGGCGACAGGACCCATTCTTCTCAGCGACTCCATTTTTTCGAGGAGTTCGTCGAAATAGTAGTCAAAGGGGACCAGCACCGTTTTGCCCTCGAGATAGGAGGCAAAGGTATCCTCAAACGGCGTCGGGGCGAATACGGACCGACACCCGCTGAGCAGGCGCGCCCCTTTAAGGGTCAGGAATTCGGGATCGCCCGGTCCGGCGCCGATGAAATAGACAGGATTCACGCGGTGGCCTCCTTTTGCAGATGCATGAGGAATTCCTTGTTCCCCTTGGGGCCGAGGATCGGGCTTTCGGCCACCCCGAGAACCTGGCAGCCGAGGGCCGACGCAAGCTCGCGGATTCGCTCGACCACTTCCTCATGCTTGTGGGCATCGCGGACCACCCCCCCCTTGCCGACCTCGCCGCGACCGACTTCAAACTGCGGCTTGATCAATGCCACCACCTCGGCCTCGCCATCAAGGAGCACCAGGGTTGGGGGCAGGACCTTGTCGAGAGAAATGAACGAGGCGTCGATGACCGCCAGCGAGGGCGCCTGATCAAGGTCGGCCGACTGCAGGTCACGGATATTGGTCCGCTCCAGGTTGACCACCCGGGGGTCTTCGCGCAGCTTCCAGGCCAGCTGGCCATAGCCGACATCCACGGCATAGACCCTGACGGCGCCGCGCTGCAGCAGTAGGGAATATCCTCCCCTTTCAGGCGCACCTCGGCGTCTTCGGCAACCTGGGCTCCGGCCTTGTCGACGGTGTGGTCGCCCACCACCACTTTGGCGGCAAGGATCATCGCCCGCGCCCGTTCCCGGGACTGCACCAGCCCCCGGTCGACGAGGAGTTTGTCGAGGCGGATTTTCTTCATAGAAACACTGTCGATCGCGGTAAAAAGGGGACTTAATTTATTGCGCCGAAAAGGCGGCAACAGGTTAGCACAGGGGGGGGATTGCGGGCAACCGCTTACTCCGCCTGCTCCAGACTTATCGGTGTAAGGGGGTTGTTTTTCTAAAGGAAGGTAAACCTTGGACCCGATAATTACTTAACTACCAGCACAGGCACGGACGACTGCTCGATGACCCGCTCGGTGACACTGCCGATGAGCACCCGGCGGGGCCCCTTGCGCCCCACCTTGCCCATAACAATGAGATCTGCCTTCTTTTCCGCGGCCATGGCGAGAACCACCTGGTGGGGAATCCCCACCAGCACCTCGCCGGTCACTTTCACGCCTTTCTCCTGGCCTTTTTGACGGACATCATCAATATACCCCGCCCCGCTCTGCTTCATTCGTTCCACCACCGCCTCCACCGGGCAATCGGCGTAGCGGGCGAGTTCTTCGGCGATCTGTTCATCTGCCACATGCACGGCGATGACCTCGCATCCCTCGTGTTCGGCCAGTCGCAGGGTATACCCTGCGGCCTTGACCGAACTGGCTGAGCCGTCCAGGGGAATCAGCACCCGGGTGAAAAACCTGTTGACCGAACTCATCGCGGCATGCCTCCCTTGATCAGTTTGAGCTGGTAAAAGCTCTCGCGCTCCTTCTCTTCGAGGCTTTGTTCGAGAAACCGAACCGTTTCGCGGTACTGGGGAATGAAGATGTTCTCCAGGGCCCGCTCACGACGCAGGGTTTTGCGGGTTTCCGCGGCAAGACGGTAAATGGCCGTTTCGATTTCGGCCACTTCGAAAAGCTTATGCTCCACCGCCATGAACCGTTGGATGGTATGGTCGCTCGCCGCAGAGCCATGGGCCAAGCCATAGGTCGGCTGCCAATCGCGCCGTTTCGCCTTGACGATGGGGACGATCACCCCCATGACGCTGCGCTCCTCAATTTTCGGCGGGGGGCCTTCGGCGATGGCCAGGGCAAGCCGCTCCATGCCGTCAAACCCCTCCATCATGGCCGCCATGGAAAAAGCGTTGTAAGCCTCGGCCAACAGTTGATCGAGCTCTTCCCGCGCTTGGATCGCATCATCCTGGAGACGCATCAGTTCCATGACCAGCACCTCCCGCTTCAGCGTCAGGAGGTCCTTCCCCTCCCGAGCGAACCGCAGTTCCTCTTTGATACGGATCAGGTTGCTCTTGGTCACCGGTACATGCAGGCGCGCCATAACCTATCCCTTCCGATGGAGGTAACGGGAGATCTCTTCCAGGCTGACCCGGTGCAGGTCCTCCTCGGGCAGAATCTTCAGGCATTCCCAGCCGAGATCGAGGGTCTGCTCCAAAGTACGTCTCTCATCCGCCGGCTGACCGATGAAGCGGGCCTCAAAGGCCTTGCCGAACTCCAGATAGAGGCGGTCCACTCGAGACAGCTCTTCCTCGCCAACGATGGAGACCAGCTGTTCCACTTGCCTGACCTGGGCGTAGGCGGCATAAAGCTGGGACGCCAGGTTGGGGTGGTCCGCGCGGGTCCTTCCGCCCCCGATGCCGTCGCTCATGAGTCGTGAAAGCGAAGGCAGGGGGTTCACGGGGGGATAGATTCCCTTTTTTTCCAGGTCGCGATCCAGGACAATCTGCCCCTCGGTGATATAACCGGTCAGGTCGGGGATGGGGTGGGTGATGTCGTCATTGGGCATGGTCAGGATCGGGAGCTGGGTAATGGACCCCTTGCCGCCATGAATGCGGCCCGCCCGCTCATAGAGGGATGCCAGGTCCGAATAGAGGTAGCCGGGGAACCCCTTGCGGCTGGGAACCTCGCCTTTGGCTGTGGCCACTTCACGCAAGGCTTCGCCGTAATTATTCATGTCGGTCATGACGACCAGCACCTGTTTCTGCATATCGAAGGCCAGGTATTCCGCCATGGTCAGCGCCACCCGGGGGGTCAGGAGCCGCTCGATGGAGGGATCGTCGGCGAGATTGAGAAACATGACGACCTGGCCGGTGACCTCCCCCTCCTCGAAAATGTCCTGGAACATGCGGGCCACGTCGTGCTTGACCCCGATGGCGGCAAAAACCAGGGCGAATTCTTCTTGATCGCCGATCCGGGCATGACGGATGATCTGGCACGCCAGTTCGTTGTGAGGCAGTCCCGAGGCGGAAAAGATGGGGAGTTTCTGGCCCCGCACCAGGGTATTCATGCCATCGATGGTGGATATGCCGGTTTCGATGAAATCCTCCGGATACGCCCTGGCCACCGGATTCATGGGGCTGCCGTTGACATCCCGATGGATGCGGGAAACCGGCGGCGGACCGCCATCCAGGGGATGGCCCAGGCCGTCGAAAACCCGCCCCAGCATCAGTTCGTTTACCGGAAGATGAAAGGGACGTCCGAGAAAGCGGATGCGGACATCACGCAGGCTGAGCCCTCCGGTCCCTTCGAAAACCTCCACCACCGCCAGGGTATCGCTCACTTCCAGAACCCGGCCGTGCAGAGTCTCGCCGGACGGGATGACGATTTCCACCCGCTCGTTATAGCCGACCTCGCGAATTCCCTCGACAAAAACCAGGGGTCCCCGCGCGCTGCGAATGCCGACGTACTCCCGTTGTCCGATACTCATGGCCTGGGCTCTTCCTGCTGTCCGCCGAGCTGCCTTTCGGCCAAGCGGCGGGCCAGCTCTTCTTTGCTCATGGTGCTGCGTCCGGAGACATTCTGCTTTTTGGCCAGCTCGTATAGTTCCTCCCGGGTATGTTCCTCGATCAACTCCCGGGCCAGAGCCTGCTTGCGCCCCTCAAGGTTTTCGCCTGAGGCGGCCTGCCATTCTTCGGGGCGGAAGTAGGGTTCCATCTCCTGCTCGATCCTGCGGATAATCTCCTCGATGTCATCGGCGCGCTCATTGGGGATGGTGGTCTTCATGCGCATCAGGGTGTCGAGCGATTCCATCTGCTGGATGTGATAGAGGGGAACCCCCTGGCGAACCAGCACCCGGCCCATGTCACAGAAGCGCAGAACCGCCTTGAGCATTTTGACCTGCTTGCGCGGCAGGGCATACCGGTCCACCGGATCGAAAGCATTCTGCTGCAGAAAACCTTCCCGGAGCAGGCGCGCGGCGAGAACGGTCATGCGCTGCTCATCGGGGAGCGCGTCCTCGCCGATCAATCTGACGATCTGCTGCAGCCGGTAATCGGCACGTAGCAGCTCCAGGGCGCGCCCCTTAAGGTCCCGGAGGTTTTCGCCACCGGCCTCTTCCCACCAGCTCGCCACCGCCTCATGGTACTCGCTGTAGGAGTCGATAATGTTTATGGACGGAAAAAACCGGGCCGATGCCAGTTCCTTGTCCAGGGCCCAGTAGCAGCGCACGAAACGTTTGGTGTGCTGGGTAACCGGCTCGGAAAAGTCCCCCCCGGGCGGAGAAACGGCCCCCACAATGGAGATGGACCCGACCTCGCCCGCCAGGGTTTTGATCCGGCCGGCCCGCTCGTAAAACTCGGCCAGACGGGTGGCGAGATAGGCCGGAAAACCTTCTTCTGCGGGCATCTCCTCGAGACGCCCGGAAATCTCCCGCAGGGCCTCGGCCCAGCGGGATGTGGAATCGGCCATGACCGCCACATGGTAGCCCATGTCCCGATAGAATTCGGCCAGGGTCACTCCGGTGTAGATGCTCGCCTCCCTGGCGGCCACCGGCATGTTGGAAGTGTTGGCAATCAGGACGGTGCGCTCCATGAGGGGGTGCCCGGAACGGGGGTCCTTCAGATGGGGGAAATCGGTCAGAACCCCGGTCATTTCATTCCCCCGCTCGCCGCAGCCGATATAGACGATGATGTCGGCATCGGACCACTTGGCCAGGTTATGCTGGGTGACGGTTTTTCCCGTTCCGAACCCACCGGGAATGGTCGCGGTTCCTCCCTTGGCCAGGGGGAAAAAGACATCCACGACCCGCTGTCCGGTCACCAGCGGAATGGAATAGTGCAGCCTTTCCAAGATCGGCCGGGGCTTGCGCACCTGCCACTCATGCTTGAAGGTGAGGGTGACCTCGCCATCGTCGGTAACGACGGTGGCCAGGGGATCTTCGACGGTATATTCACCGGCGCTTGCCACCGTCTTCAGCCGGCCCCGAATCAGCGGTGGGACAAGGACCCTGTGCTCGACCAGGGGCGTCTCCGGAGCCACCCCCAGGATTTCTCCCCCATTGAGCTCGGCGCCCGCGCTCAGGCGGGGCTCAAAGGCCCACGTGCGCTCTTTATCGAGACGGGGCGCCTTGGTGCCGCGACGGATAAAGGTGCCGGCCGCCTCGTGAAGACGTTCCAGAGGCCGCTGGATGCCGTCAAAGGTCTGCCCGATAAGTCCCGGACCGAGCTCGACGGAAAGGGGCGCCCCACTGCCGGCCACCGGCTCGCCCGGCTTGAGCCCGGAGGTATCCTCGTAGACCTGGATGGTGGCCTGGTCTTCATAGAGCTCGATGATCTCTCCCACCAGCCCCTCCTCGCCCACCATCACGAGCTCGAGCATCCGGAAATCCGCCATCTTGCAGGCCCGGACCACCGGACCGTTTACCCATGAAACGGCCCCTACCCTGATTCTGTCCCCTTTTTCAGCCTTCACGCTCCTCCTCGAATACGATTCCTTCGATTTCCGCCTGCAGTTCTGAGCGGCATCGCCCCAGCAGGACCTCGAACGAATAGTCGCAGCGCACCCTGCCGTCCCCACTCTCGATGATCAGCCCCTGCCACCCCTTTTCAATGACAAGCGCCACCTCTCCCTGTTTATGAAGCCGCGGGGCAATCCGCTCCCCCCCCTCGCCGAGCCTGACCCCCATCGTTCCTTCCGGAAGAAGGTCCTGCCCCGCCTCAAAGAGGGCCCACAACAGTTCCCCGAAGCGCTCCGGTTCCTCTGCCGCCATGACAACCAATCTCTTGCGCGCCTCCCTGAAGACCTCATCAAGTTCATTCTTCCTGAGCGTCAACAGGGCGTTGCGCTTCTCCATCAGGGTCTGGGAGGTGGCCTTGGAACGGCGGCGTTCCATCTCCTTGGCCAGAGTCTCCCGCTCGGCGCTGAGCCGGTTATTCCTCAGGATCTCGGCATCCTGCAGAAGCGACTCCCCCTTGCTTCGAGCCTGGGCGAGGACGTCCTCGACCTCCCCGGCGATTTCCCGAAGTAATTCCTTTTTAAGAACAGGTTCCCGCGCCATGCCAACATCCACCTTCTCTGGCTAGATGTGAATTCCAAGAGCCCGCCGAACCAGATCGCGGGCTGTTTGGCGATCCTCGGATGGACCTGAAAACCCGGGGATTTCCACCACCAGCGGGGCACCGGGATCGAGCTTTAACCGGTCGATGGCCTCCCGCGCCATCTCGGCGACCTCTTCCTCCACCACTAGAATTTTCACCCCTGCCAGGCGACCGGCCTCTTCGACAACGGCCAGGGCTTCGCTGCGATCATGAACCACCCTTCCCTTCATTCCGCCCAGGGCGAAGGCGGTCGCGACTTCTTTGGATCCCAGAATCAGAATGCTCATTCAGAACTTCCCCAGAATCATGATGGCGATAATAAGACCGTAGATGGCAATCCCTTCCGCCAGTCCGAGGAAGATCAAGGCCCGTCCCCCCAGCTCAGGCCTCTCACTCATCGCGCCCATAGCGGAACTGCCCACCGTCGCCACAGCGATAGCGGCCCCCAGGGAACTGAGCCCCACCGCCAGAGCCGCCGCCATGAACCCCCATTTCTGGGTAACCGACGATGCGGCCTCGGTGAGAGCCTCCGCTTCGGCCAGCGAGTCGCCGTATATCAGCAACACTATGGCCAAGGCAGCCAGAAGTATTACCCCCAGGTTGAACAGCGTCAGGGAAACGACCATTTTCTTGGCACGCATAGCTAGGTCCTCCTTTCCAAACCGGAATCGAGAGTCAGCGGCCGATATTCGACCCCCCCCCCGCGGAAAAACTTGCTGAAAAATTCGTAGAACTCAAGTCGCACCGTCTGCACCGTAACAACGAGCCCCTCAAGTGCCACGATGATCAAATTCCCCGTCACCTGCACCAGGACCACCCACAGCATACCCAGCGGCGCGTCCTGAACCTTGTCCGCCACCGCAAAAACCGCCAGGGAAAGCCCCACGTGGGCCAAACCGAAAGCGGCCACCCGAAGAAAGGAAAAGGTGTTGGCCAGATACCCCAGCACCGTCTCCAGCACCTCTATAATACCTTCGACCAGCAGCAGGTGAAATTCCCCCTTCGGCGAACCTTCAGCCACCGCGAAAGGATGCAGGAAGATGGCAAAAAGCGGAATCACCAGCCACCAGGAAACGGCGGCAGGGATCATCTCCAGGTAGACAAGAGACGCCGTGGCCACGGCCCCGCCATAAAAAAGCATGCCGGCCAGGCCAAAACGGTCGGTCAAAAGCACTAGGAAAGGCCCCTGTCGGAGACCATTGACGACCCGCAAGGCCAAGCCGGTAAGAACCATGGCGACCCCCAGCAACAGGGCGGCCCCCATCAGCAGGGGAACATCATGCATCGGTGAAAACCACAAGGGGGGAAACAGGTCCTCCCGGCCGAAAAAGCTGCCGAACAGCAGCCCGAACAGGGCGGCAAAGCATCCCATCTCAGCCAGCAGCACCCCCTGATCGCGAAACCCGGTGTAGCGCTTGGCCAGCAACCCCGCCGTGATGAAGATCAACCCATGGCCCAGGTCACCAAACATCATACCGAACATCAGGAGAAACCCAAGCGCCAGCAGCGGGGTCGGTTCAATCTCCTCATAGGTCGGTGTGCCGTAAACCGCCAGAATCTTCTGGAAGGGGCGGATGCAAGGGGGGTTGCGCAGTTGCACCGGGATCCCGTCTCCGTGCGCTACAGCCTGCCGTACCACAAATCGGCCGTCGCAGCTCTCCTGTAAAACCTGCATAAGGTCGCCAAACCGGTTTTCCGGCAGCCATCCGCAAAGGATGGCTGCCCGGTCGGTATAACCGAAGGACTCACGGGCCTCCAGCATGCGTTGTTCAGCGTTTGCGGTCCACAGCCGGTCCTGAAGCCAGGACCGGTTCTCCACCCTGCTGCCTGCCAGTTTGGCCTCCAGTTTGGCCACTCGCTGCCCGGTCCGGGACCGTGCATGCTGCAACCGTCTGTGCACCTCCTTCAGCGGGCCGCGAAGGCCGGCCGGGATCTCGATCGCCCGAAAGTTGAATTCGGCCAGCTGTTTCTCAAGCCGCGGGGCATGGCGTCGCGAGGTCAGGATCGCGACAAGGGGCTCGGTAGGGTTTTCCTGCAACGGAAAAAGGGCGATGGGAAAGTTTGCTGCACGGAGTTTTTCACACTCCTCCTCAGAGAGGGTTCCGACCACCAGACGGGCCCAACGCAGTGCCCGCAGCTCATCGAAGTCGGCGTCAAGTTCACCGATGCTGCCGCAGAGAGAACCGAGGCTTTCCAGCAGGCGGTCCCGGCGCTGCAACTCTTCCCGTCGATGGATGATTCGTTCAATTTTTTCGGTCAGCTCCACGGTCCGGCGCTCCCAGAGGGGGAAGTCCTCCAGGCCCAGATATTGACCGCCTTCCTGCTCGATATGCAGCAATTCAAGCAAATGATTGAGCTGGGCCGCAAATGCCCGGCATCGCCTTGCGAGATGGCGATCCGCGGCCCGGTCCGTCGCTGCTACCCCATAATCCTTCGCCGCCAGCCGCAGGTGGAGAATCCCGGCCCCGGCCAGGGACCTGGAGGCCTCGGGCAGATCCCTCTGCAGGAGCAGAACATCGATCTGGGTCATCGGGTCGGGTCGAAACATGGCTATTCCGCTGTGCTGACGAAAAAGGGCGTGATGTTCTGCGGCCCCCTTCCCAACCGCAGGCCGCTTAGGGCCGCCTGCAGATCACGGATCTCCATCTCCTTGAGCAAGACGGCTGCAAGGGGCGTCGCAATATCAAAGGGGGGGGCGATCAGGGTGCGTCGCAACTGCTTATAAAGCCTCCTGAACAGGGCCACTTCACCCTGGGGGCTGAAGGGGTCGGCCACTCCCTTAACCGGAAACATCTGCCTGAGCAGGTCACCGGGATGGTTGGAAAGCAGGGCCCGCCGGACACTAGACTGAGAAAATAAAGAACCCAGGGGCGGAAGGCCCGCCAGGATCTCCTCGACGCCAAGCTGTGCCGACCATCCCCGTTGCACAACCTGCCATCGGTCCACATCGGCCCTCAGGGCGATTATCTCCCCGGCAGCCTGGCGGTCGAAGGGAGCCAACTCCAACAGGCGCTCCCTGAGCTCGGCCCAGAAGGCGCGGTCAAGGGCCAACTCCCATAGATGCAGGCGCCGCTCGGGAGGCATTTCGAAGCCCTCGCGCAAAACGGTCCCCAAGGGGTGATGTGAGAGGACGGACAGGAGGCCTTCAACGTCGCGGATTTTGCCAAGCGTTTCCACCGGAAGAGCAGCCGCCTCCGGTGCCGGGACCAGGAGCGCATGAAACCGTTCCGGCTCCACTCCCGAGAGCAGACCGCGGCAAACCGTCTTGAGATTCTCCACATCCACCCGGCGCAGGTAGGTTTCAATCAGTGACCGTTCCAGGGCGGGCAGCGAACGCGCCACCCTGGCTCCGAGGGAGATGAAATTTCTTCGCAGTTCTATCTCCACCTCTCGGGCCTGCTCTTCAGATGGCAGGTATCGCCGCTCTTTAAGGAAGGCCACCCCCCTCTGTCGTGACGAGGTTCCGGCCAGGTCTTCCAAAGCCTCTGTTCCCAGGTACCCAGCTATCAGAGCACGGGCTTTGGCGTTGGCATAGGGGAACTTCAAAAGCCGCGACAACATCAGGTTTCTCCCCACAGCCACGAAAGGATGCGCCGCACCGCCGCTTCCCGGTTTTTCTCGGCCAGGCTCTGCAGCCGGTCCTCTTCCAGATACAACCGGTGGCGGATGTCGTCAATCAACTTGTCAGTCTCCAGGTCGGTTTCCGCGATTTTTTCTTTACGCTCCCTGGCAATCACCTCATCCGCTTCCTGGAGCAGAAGGCGGGCCTTTTCCCTGGCGGTTTCGATGATCCGTTGGGACTCGCTCCTCGCTTCCTCCAGGCGTTTTTTTCCCTCCCGTTCAATTTTGAGAACCATTCTGAGTTCGTCCCCGAACGGCATGGCGACCTTTCTGCATCCGTTGGCAATTTGCAGAGTGCTTTAAAACCGTTTTCTATTTAAATAGTTAACAGCTTTTATCCACCTTTCAAGGCAGCCAGCGATTAAACCGGACAGAATTAAACTTTGTCCCTGGCTCCTCTGGCATGAATGATTAAACACGGTATAATGATTGAGAATTACGAACCAAGGAATCCAATGTTTTCAATCTTTTACCAATTACGGTGGCAAAACTTGAATCCGATACCTTTTTTCTCTGTCACCAAATCATCGGATGGTCTGAAGATTTGCGTCCTTGGAAAGTGGCGATGGAACAAAATACGCTTAAAGACATCATAGACACCGAGCTCGCCATCAAGAAGATGCTCGAGGCCGAGCAAAAAAGAGCCTCCGAATGGCTGTCGCGGATAAGAAAAGAAACTGAAAGCAAAGAACAAGACGAAATCAACCGCCTTGCCGATTCAACCAGGAGGGCAAGAGAAGACGCCCAATCGGCGGCCGAAAACAGGGCGGATAAAATTGTCCAAAACGCCGTCTCCCTAGGCAGGCAACTGGAGAATTTGAGCGACCATCATTTGCAACGGACCGTTTGGCAGCACATTTCCTGCATCGTGCCGAGGACAGAGAATGATCGTCAGAATGTCCAAAATTGAGATCATCGGGCCCAAAGAGTCTCTTATGGAGGTCCTCTCTTTAATTCAGAAAAGGGGGGTGCTGCAGATCAACGGTGAGATTAAAGGGGCCGTCAATGAGCGAGTCGAGCCCCACCTCCGGTCTCTTCTCATGGACGGGAAAACCCTCTCGGAACGCCTGTTTTTTGAAGATCTCAAGGTCAAAATCGATAACCTGCTGGCCTACCTGCCTCAGGTTTCGGCAAAGGAAAGCTACCTCAATCCCCCCACAGCGATCAATTCCATCGCCAGCCTGGTGCCAAAACATACGACAAGCTGCCGGGACATCAGCAAAAAAAAGGAGGCCGCCCAGAAAGAGTTGATCGAACTGAACCGATACGCCGCCTTCCTGAGCACTGTCGAGGCCCTTCTTCATGGCGTGACGGAGGATACCGGCCTCGACTTTATCGGGATAGAGGTCAGAGACCCTGCCGCCCTGGAGCACCTTACCCGGATCGCAGGTCACCTGCTGCTGGGGGCCGAGGTGCAGACGGCAAAAACTGAAGAGGGAACCTATATCGGGCTGCTGACAACCGAGAAGGAATTGTCCGAACAACTGAAAACGGCCCTGAGCGACAACCAGATTCCGGAGGTTTCCCTGCCACCCTACCTGGAAGATCTTCCTTTTCCGGAAAAAATCAAGGCGGCTCAAAGACGGCGTGACGACCTTTCCGCCGAGATCTCCGGGGCAGATCACGAACTCCAAAGCTTTGCCTACCGATGGCTGGATCTCTACCGGAAGGTGAGGGCCTGGCTGGAGGACCGGCTCGCCCTGCTGAAAACAACCGCCTCTCTGTACGAGACCGAAACCTGTTTCTTCCTCTTCGGCTGGCTGCCCTCTGCTGATCTGAAAAAACTCAGGGAAATTCTGGCCGAAAAGTTTCACGATACGGTGGTGGTGGAGGAAAAGGAGATTCTTGAACAGGACCAGGAAAGGGTTCCGGTCGTGCTGAAGAATCCGCTCTACTTTCAACCGTTCGAACTGCTCATCAGGCTTCTCCCCCTGCCGCGCTACACCTCCTACGACGCCACCCCATTTATCGGCATTTTCTTTCCTCTTTTCTTCGGCATGACCCTCGGGGATATCGGTTATGGGATCATTCTTTTTCTGGTCGCCCTGGCCCTGATATATCTGGTCAAACATAAGAAGAACGTGGTCGACGCCGGGAAAATTCTTGGAGTCGCCGCACTCTATACGATTTTTTTCGGCTGGCTCTTCGGGGAGTGTTTCGGCGAATTCGGCAGTGAGGTTCTGGGGCTGGAGCCGATCTGTTTTGACCGGCGCACCGCCATCATACCGATGCTCTACTTTTCCATGGCGGTGGGCATGGTCCATATTACCCTGGGGCTCGTTTTAGGGGCCCTTTCCGCGCTGAAAAGGAAAATGCGCAAAGAGGCTCTATTCAAGCTCCTCAGTGTTCTGGTGATTCTTTGTGCGGTAGCTTTCTCCGCGACATTCCTGGCTCCGGTCCCTTCGCTGATCAGAAAACCCCTGCTGATGACGATCCTGATTATCTCTCCGATCCTGCTGGTGACCGGCGGCCTGTTGGGCCCGCTTGAGCTGTTGAAGAATTTTGGCAACATCATTTCCTACGCAAGGATCATGGCAATCGGTCTTACTTCGGTCCTGCTGGCTTATGTCGCCAACCATCTTGCTGGTAGCGCGGGGAGCATCTGGGTGGGCATTTTCGTGGCCGTACTGCTGCATACCTTTAACATCATTCTAGGGGTATTCGCTCCGACCATTCACTCACTGCGTCTCCATTATGTCGAGTTCTTCGGTAAATTCATGGAACCTGGAGGTAAACAGTTCAAGCCCCTGAAAAAAGATAAATGAGGAGGGATCTATGGAAGATGTGATGAACCTTGAGAAAGTACTGCTGGCCTTTGCCGCTGCCCTGGCTTTAGGGGTGAGCGCTCTGGCCACGGCCTGGGTCCAATCCAGAATCGGATCGGCCGGCGCCGGTGCCCTGGCTGAAAAGCCGGAATTGACCGCCACCATCATCATTCTGCTGGCCATTCCCGAGACGATGGTGATTCTCGGTTTCGTCATTGCGGCCATGATCCTGATGGGCTGAGCGCATGAATCATCCGGCGTTACTCGACGCCCTTCGGCAAAAGGCCGAGGGGAAAGCCTCTGCTATCTGGCAGGAAGCTGAAGCCGAGGTCGAAAGAATCAGGGCGGAGGCCTCCCACAGGATCGAAGAGAAAAGAGCCCAGTCTGAGAACGACCTGGCCATGCTTGAGCAAAAACTGTTAAAGACCTTCACAGTCGAGGCCGAGCGCGAGGTTAGGAAGATTCGGGTGGCGGCAAAAAACACGCTGGCTGACCGCCTCTACCGGCTGGCGCTGGAGTCCCTCCCGAGGTTCCGGAACCAGGGTTATGAGGATCTGTTTGCCGCCCTGGCCGGTGAACTGCCAACCCGCCAATGGCAGAGGGTAAAGGTCAATCCCGCAGACCAGAGCCTGGCCCGAAGATACTTTCCAAACGCCCAGGTGGTACCTGACCAGACCACCATCGGTGGGATGGAAGTCGAGGGCGAGGAGGGACGCATACGCATCATCAATACCCTGGAGAAGAGGCTGGAGAGGGCCTGGCCCGGTATCCTTCCCGACCTGCTCGAAAGTCTCTGCCGCGAGTTTCTGAATCATGAATCTACTGCGTGAGAGCCTTCCCGATGGATTTCCAACCGACTACCTGCTCGCCAGGATCAAGGGGCGAAGAGCCTCGCTGGTTGCAGACTGGCAACCCCTGCTCGCCGAAGGGGTGCCCCCCGGAACTTCGGATGAAGGCATCTGGGAAGCGCTACTCCAGGAATTCGAATGGCTATACCGGCAGATGAACCGGGAGCTGAGACACTCCTTTGCTCCAGTCTTCCTGGTCTTTGAACTGAAGACCATTATTCTCTGCCTGAGGAACAAGGAGATCGAGGAAAGGCTCAAGATCGATAGGCTCCTGTCCTTCAGCCTTCTTTCCGAGAGAGTGCAGGAGGCTTTGTTAAAAGGCACCGATATCCGTTCAACCGTGGCTGCGGTAACGGATTGCTTCGCCTCTGCGGGGGAAAGCTTCAGGGAGATGGAGAGAGCCTATGCGGACAAAGGCTTGAAGGGGTTCGAAAACAGCCTGATGCGTTTACATCTGGAACATACCGTCAAGACAAAGCACCACCCTGCGATCAAGGAATTTTTCATTTTATTCATTGACCTGCGCAACCTCATGATCCTTTACAAACATCTGCGTTGGGACATCGCCGCCCCACCCCCCTTTATCGCAGGAGGAACGGTCCCATATTCCCGGCTGCGGGAAATATCGGAGAAGGGAGAGTTGGCTGGGCTTGAGACCTTTTTGCAAAGGGTGAAGGGTTTGACAGCCGGCGGCATCAAAGGAACCGAAAGCGCCCTGGAGACCTCGTTGCTCAGAAATATGACGGATAAACTGCGCCGGATTGGCCGAGAAGCAGACGGTGTCGGACTGATCCTTGATTATCTCTGGCGCCTTTACGTTGAGGCTCGCAACCTGGCATTGCTCCACCATGGGAAGGATGTGGACCGGGAAGCCCTCGCCATGGAGTTGATCCAGTGAAAAAAATCGTCTTCATCACCCCCCAGGATGCCCGATACGGTTTCAGCCTGACCGGGGTCAGACAACTGACCCTGGTGGAAGAAGAAGTCGAAAAAATGCTGCTGGAGACGGTGGAGGACCCAGAAACCGGGGTGGTGGTGATCGACGAGAGGTTGGTCGAGGGGCTTTCTCACGAAAGGTTCAGGGAGATGGAGTTGCGCTGGCCCGGTCTCATCATGGTACTGCCGGCACCGTCAAAGGCGGAACTGGCCGGGGAGGATTACGCTCTGCGTCTGATCCGCAGGGCTATCGGCTACCAGATAAGGTTGAGCCTATGACCGGCCGCATAACGGGTATATCCGGCCCGACGGTGAGTGTCGACCTCAAGGGCCTCAGGCTCTACGACCGGGTCACGGTGGGCCATACCAGGCTCATGGGCGAGGTCGTCCGCCTGGAGCAGGACCGGGCGGTGGTACAAGTCTATGAGGATACCCGCGGCCTCGGCATGGGGGAGCCGGTAGTGGGGGTGGAAATGCCCCTCACCGTTCGGCTGGGTCCGGGCCTCTTGAACCAGATGTTCGACGGCCTGCAAAGACACCTGGAGTGGCTCTACCAGGAGGGTGGTCCCTTCATCCATGCCGGAAAAGAATCCCCTCCCCTGGAAAGCGTCAAACCCTGGCGGTTCTTCCCCCTGAAGAAGCAGGGAGATGAAATCCGGATCGGGGAACCCCTGGGCTACGTCGAGGAAGGCGCCTTCAAGCATTACATTCACGCCGTGGATACCGAAGGGACCATTGCCAGGATCGTCGCGGGGGAGTTCAGCCTGGAGGATCCGCTGGCCTCCCTGGAGAATGGCCGTCAGATCTTCGCCTTTCACCAATGGCCGGTGCGCCGACCCCGCCCCTACCGGAGAAAGCTTTACCAAGCGGAGCCCCTCATCACCGGCCAGCGCTGCATCGATTTTCTTTTCCCCCTGGCGCGGGGCGGCACAGCGATTTTCCCTGGCGGATTCGGCACGGGCAAAACCATTCTGGAGCAAACCATCGCCAAGTTCGCCGACGCCGAAATCGTCATCTACGTGGGCTGCGGAGAACGGGGCAACGAGATGGCGGAGATGCTGGAGGAGTTCTCGACTCTCAGCGACCCCTGGACTGATCGGCCGCTGATGACACGGACCATCGTGGTGGTCAACACCTCCAACATGCCGGTGGCCGCCCGGGAGGCCTCCATCTACACGGCGGTCACTATGGCCGAATACTACCGGGACATGGGGTACAACGTGCTGCTGTTGGCGGACAGCCTGTCCCGCTGGGCGGAGGCCCTGCGGGAAATCTCCTCGGCCCTCGAAGAGATGCCCGGTGAGGAAGGCTACCCCACTTATCTCGCCTCGCGAATGGCCGAGTTTTTCGCCCGGGCCGGGGTGGTGGAGACACTGGACGGCAAAACAGGCTCTCTGACCATGATCCTGTCCATTTCCCCCCCCGGCGGGGATTTCACAGAACCGGTGACCCAGGCCTGCCTGAGAACCACCGGGGCCTTTTTCATGCTCGACACCACCCTCGCCCACCGCCGGCACTTTCCCGCCATCAACTGGTTTCAGAGCTTTTCCCTCTACGAGGAGGAGGTCTCCAGCCATTTCAATGAACGAATCAATCCCAAATGGGGGGCCCTGAAGCAGGAGTGCCGAGAACTGCTGCAGAGGGAGGAAGGCCTGCGAGAGGTGGCGGAGATTGTCGGCACCGAAGGTCTGCAGGACGCCGACCGGTTGCTGATGAAGGTGGCCGAAGATGTCCGCCAGAGTTTCCTCGCACAAAATGCCTATACCGAGGATGCCTTCTCTCCGCCGGAGCAGACGTTTGAAAAGATCAGCACCCTTCTGGAATTTTACCGCTGTGCCCGGCAAAGGCTGGAAAAAGGGGAATTTCTGGATGAGGTGCTGAAGGAGTGTGAGTAAGACAGTGATTGGTGATTGGTGGCAGTGGGCAGGAGAGATTCTGGCAACGACTATTGGGCCAGCCCCTAGCCCCCAGCTCAAAAAAAGGATTCCCCATGCGCCTCTCTGAACACACTTTCTCCACCATGTCCTCTATCCAGGGACCTTTATTGTTCGTTGAAAAGGTCATGGAAGTGCGCATGGGGGAGGTGGTCACCATCATCTTTCCCGATGGAGACACGATGGAGGGGGAGGTGCTGAAAATCGAGGGCACCACGGTGCTTATCCAGATTTTCGGTGAAAGCCGCGGCCTCGACATGGACAACTCGCAGGTGGTCTTTACCGACGCGATCAAACAGGCGCCCCTCTCCCTCGACATGCTCGATAGGGTCTTCAACGGCTCCTTTCAGCCCATCGACAATGCCCCCATGTTTCGTCCCGACAAGTGGGTACCGGTCTCGGGCTTTCCTATGAATCCGGCAGCCAGAGCCCGGCCCGAAGAGTTCATAGAGACCGGCTTTTCCACCATCGACGGCCTCAACACCCTGGTCAAGGGACAGAAACTCCCTATCTTTTCCTGCGCCGGTCTCCCCTCCAAGGAGATGGCAGCAGGCGTCCTTAAAAATGCCCGCCTGGCCGCGGGTGCGTCCTCCCGGATGGGCGAAGGCTTTATCGTGGTCTTCGTCGCCCTGGGACTAACCTTTCACGAATACTCCTTCTACCGCCGCACCCTGGAGAAAATGCGCACCAATTTCGTCGCCTTCATCAATCTGGCCGACGACCCGGTGGTCGAAAGGCTGCTCGCCCCACGCTTCGGTCTCACCGTGGCCGAATACCTGGCCTTTGAGCACAGCCTGGATGTGCTGGTACTGATCACCGACGTGACCAACTACTGCGACGCCCTGCGCGAGGTCTCCACGGCCCGGGAGGAACTCCCCGGCAGACGGGGCTATCCGGGTTACATGTATTCCGACCTTGCGGCCATCTATGAGCGCGCCGGGCGTATCAAGGAGACACCCGGATCGGTCACCATGCTCCCTGTGGTGACCATGCCCGAGGATGACATCACCCACCCTATCCCCGACCTCACCGGCTACATCACCGAGGGACAGATCGTTCTCAGCCGTGAGCTGCACCAGAGGGGGATCTTTCCGCCGGTGGACGTCTTGCCCAGCCTGTCCCGACTCATGCAACGGGGCATCGGCGAAGGGCGCACCAGGGCGGACCACAGGGATCTCGCCAACCTCCTTTACAAGCACTATGCCAAGGGCAGGGATTTGCGGGCCCTCGAGGCCATTGTCGGCCGGGAGGGCATGACCGAAAGCGACCGGGTGATGCTCGACTTCGCCGAAGCTTTCGAGAAGGAGTTGGTGCATCAAGGGGGGGAGCGCCGGGACATCCACACCACCCTTGACGCCGGTATCGCCCTGCTGCAGCGGTTCTCCCTGGAGACGCCATGATCCATCCCACCCGGACCAATCTGCTCCTGCTGAAGGAAAAGGCAGGTTCCGTCACCAACAGCGTGGCGATCCTCAAGGCCAGGCGGCAGGCCCTGATCCGGGAGTTTCTCACTTCCGTGCGACCATTTCTGAACTCCAGGGATGCCATCAAACGGGATTACAGCAGGGCCCTGAACGAGCTTCACCTCAGCCAGGGGCATGAAGGGAGAGGTTTTATTGAATCGATCGCGGCGGTGAGTGATCGTGAGGTCGGTGTGGATGTCCAGGAAAAAAGTGCCATGGGCGTGCGGTACCGCGACCTTTCCGTATACGGTCCGTTTGTCCTCACCCCGGAAGAACGGAACTACGACTACACCGCCACCACCCCGCACATGGAGGAATCGATCTACCTTTTCGAAAAAATAGTCGAATCGATGCTCGAGATCGCAACCTTCGAAAGCAAGCTGAAAATGCTCGGCGAGGAGATCCTGCATGTTACGCGCAGAACCCGGGTGCTGGAGGAAAGAGTCCTACCAAATTTGAAGGATCAGATAAAAATCATCGGCCAGTATATTGGGGAAAGGGAACGGGAAGCGCATTTCCGACTGAAGCGATTCAAGGACTTGCGAAGCCAAAGGAAATAAAACGCCCCTGAGAAATGCCTTTTCCACAGGGGCGGGCGGCATAGGTCCCCTTGCATATGAAAGTATCAATGAATCCTTAGACATTTTAGGCGCTGCCAAGGCGGCACCAACGCAGGCCTAGCCGTGCGCTAAGTCAAATTGTCGCAACGTAGGCAGCCCTGATTACTGTCGCCCTGACGATCCCGACCGGGCTGCTGGTCGAAGCACTGATGGAAGGTAGAAGACTTTAGGGACGCCTATTGCTTGGGGCGCAATTCCCTCAGCTCGGCAAAAAGCACTCGCAGGATAGGAAGTAGCTTGAAATTCAGCAGATGCCGCCCCCAGAACAGTTCCCGTTTATCGCAAACGGTAGAGACACTGTATTCATGGATTTCTCCCTTAAGATCCTCCGGGGCAGGCTGATGCTGCCGGGCGCAGTCGTTCAGGCGGTTCTTGAGTGCCCTGGCCCGAAGGATGCGCTTGGCAACCTGTCTGCCGTAGGCGGGATTGACCCGTCGGTATTTCAACTTCAGGGCGTTCAGGGTTTCCGCCGCCGCATAGGTGACCTCGACCAGTTCTTCACGACTCATCCACTCGGTTTCGTAATTCAAAATTTGCGCCCAGGAAGATTGTAGGAGTAGCTGCCGGTGCTCCTCAAGGGTACGCGCCAGCAGCCGGTAACCGAAACGTTCCGGCTCTTCAAAACCTCGGCTGCCAGGATCGAGAAAGGGGCCCAATGGCGAGATAAAACAGGACAGCCGCCGATCGGACTGCCGAAAGAGATGTTCACAGTAGTCAATGGTCGCCAGTACCGACTCCCGGGTCTGTCCTGACAGGCCGATCATGAAGAAAACATCGAGCCGATGGCAGCGAAGCGCCAGTGCCTGCTGAATAAACGCCTCCATCTCCACATTGCTATAAAAGACCCGTTCGTCCTGAACACGGCGCAGCGCCTCATCGTGTGTTTCCGGCGATAGCTCCAGACTCCAGTTTTTCACCGCACGGTCGATCGCCTGCAGATAGCCGGTCGGCGGCATGCCGAAAACCTCAAAGATGATCTCGTTGTTGATCGAGAGCCCCTGCAGCCCTTCGAGTACCTGCCCGACGTAATCCTCTCCAGCCTCCTGCAGGTCGCCGACCAGAAAGATCGGCCCGCGCGAAAAATGACTGATATCGATGATATTCTTGACCAAGTTCTGCGGGCTGCGAAAGGCCGGGACATGGCGGGCGCCCAACAGTTCGCTAGCCTCACGGGAGCTGCCACAGGTAGCACACTGATGGGCGCAACCCTTAACGTTGAAGATCGCAGTGATCGGGTTCTTCCACCAGCCATTAAACGGCAGTACGCTCTGCAGATCGCGATAACGAAACACCATCTTGATCATCTGCTCTGGCAAAAGATCGACGTAATCGAGGTTCTCCGGAACAAAGCTCAACGGGTTGACCTGTAGTTCACCATCTGCTTGCCAGGTCAGGTTGGGAACCTTTTCCGGGGATTTGCCATGCAGCAAGCTGAGCAACAGCTGATAGAGTGGCAGCTCGGTCGAATCGCCACGCAGGACGTAATCAACCTGCGGATAGGCGATCAGTTCGCGATGGAAATAGGTCGCCGACAGGCCACCGAAGATCACCGGAATCTGCGGATGGATCTGCTTGATCAACCGTGCCACCTCGAGCGAACCATGGGCATGGGGCAGCCAGTGCAGGTCGATACCGAAGGCTCTGGGCTTGAGTTTGGCGAGAAAGGCCGGCACATCGAAGTTGCGGTCATTCATCATCCGAAGCGCCAAATTGACAATCCGGACCCGCAAGCCGCGCGCCTCCAGGTAGTTGGTCATAGTCAAATAACCCAGGGGGTACATCTCAAAAATCGGCGAAGAGGGGATCAGATCACTGATCGGACCATACATGATGGCCTTCTGGCGAAAGTCATAGACACTCGGCGGATGTAGCAAAACAAGGTCACTTTGCGACATGTCAGCCCCATCATATGTCAACGGGAATGAAGCAAATACTTTCAGCAATAATACCAGCTGAAAAGGATTTCGGAGCGGACAGAGCTTTGCGGGCCGTTTCGACTAGTAGTCTGGCAGACTTTTCGCATGTAATTTATAGCGGGACCTGCAGGTAGAGATATACTCCAGTGGCCGCCCCACCTCACCCTAACAAAGTGGATTTTTATAAATCGCGAGTAACGGGATAGCCACAAAAGGGGACCACTACTTCTTATAAATCATCTCGCAACTTATTCTTAGATTACCTAGGGATATTTTGGCCATTTGTGAAATACAAAATCAGCATCCAAAGATCCGAAACTCCAGGCTGAGTTCCACACAATTCAGACAACGATTGTCAGGTCAAGTTTGAATTACTACAGATTAGCCGCGCGGGGCACTGATATGGCGAGGCCATCAATGTAGCTGCCTGGAGCCTCTGGGCGCAAAGGGAATCACCTTCCCTTCCTGTTTGTTCTTGTCCTTTTCCGATAGATACCCTTCGGGGTCCTCGAGCACCTGCTGGAAAACCAAAACCTGATCCCAGAAAATCTCCACCATTTTGTTCATCCGGGCCACTGGGTCATTGAACTTGCGCAGTTTATGTTCGAGCTGAAACTGAAGACCATAGGCACGCTGCCTGTGCTCTGCAGGGAAACTCTCGATGGCCTGGTCAATCAACAATCGGCTCATCCGTTCAAACTCCTCCGGATCGCGTTGATACAGGCCGTGCAGTTGCGTAATCATTTCATTCATATTCATTTCATTTTTCATTCGCCCCTCCATTTTCTTTAAGAATAGCACCGGATTGCGATCCATCAACCACCGGGGGCCGACTCTGAACGTGAATCCACTTAATATATAGGGCTCAAACCTGCGCTATAATGAGAGTCAGCTTTACCTGGAAGAGTCAAGAAAACACAGTTGTCTGGCGGTTTTGAAACGGAAAGGAACAGAGATGAAGATCGAAATACTGGGAGACGGCTGCGTCAAATGCCGCACTCTGGAGAAGAACGTCCGGACCGCGCTCTCCGAAAGCGGAATCGAGGCGGAATGCCTGTCGATGAATGACCCCGAGCGCCTGGCACACTACAACATTCTGACCTTGCCCGGGCTGGCCATTGACGGCGAATTGAAGTCGAAGGGGGAGATTCTGTCGGTGGAGAAAGTGAAGGCGCTGTTGGGGTAAAGACGCTTTGGGTTGGTAAAACAGGACGGGATCGGCGGCTATTCTACCGTTCCGACCACCGTTCGCCGGCCCCACTGAAGAGCCCGCCGGTGGGAGTCGATGAAAAGATCGAGCCGGTTCGGCCCTTTAATGGCCGAGCCCTTGTCCTCCACCCTCCCCCAGATGTATTGCCAGTCGGCTGCAATCGTTCCATCGTGGGGCAGCCAGAACCAGGGCAGGAGCAGGCGGTGCGGAAGGGTCCAGGGGTGGGTCAGGGTATTGAAAGAGATCAGCCCGTCATACGGTTCCCGCGGCCAGGTGCCGCTGGCGGTGCGCCCGGTATAGACATCCCCACTGTTCGGCCCCGCGTTGAAATGGCGGTTCCAGAAATCGGGAAAATCCCGCGACCATGAACAGCAGGAAGAACAGTCGCAATAGGACGTAGTGTGAAATTCCTGCTGCCGCACCGGCGCACACCCGATCAGCAGAGTGAGTAGAACCACCCAAAGAAAAAACCGCATCCTTCTGCCCCCTTTTACCTGACGCCTTTTTTTGCCGCCAAATAGCGACAGGTGAATATTCCCTTTTTTCAACCCGTTACCGTCGGCTGCCCGTGGAAGTGTTGCCATTGGGCGACGAAATATTCATGAGGGGTCTCTTTTTCATGCGTCTCAACCGCCAGGCCGCACCCTAACTATCTTAAAAGAAACCCCTTTCTCCCCAAGGCACAGTTCCTGCTAATTACAGAAGCAAAAAATACCCGCCCCCTAATCCGTTGGGCGTTACCTCTTTTATCGGGAGATAGCCAGATGAGCGATCATAGCATAAACACCGAAGATCTGTCCGGACTGTGCAAGCAGGAGCAGGAACTGCTGACCTACTACCGTGCCCTGACCACCTTCAATCAGCGGCGGGTTTTCACCATCGCCCGCAACGCCTACGATGACATCCAGCGGGCGATCAGGTTTCGTGAAAACAACTACCAGGCCAATAAGGGCTGAAAAAGCGCTGCTGTAAGGTCACTCAACCTCCACCCATCCATCGAACAAGGGAAAATAGAGTGCCCCACGCACCGGCAGATCGGGGTTAGGCGCTCAGCTGACTGCGGTACTTCTCCGCCTGCTGCTGGAGAAACCCGTCGGCCTGTGCGCCGGCTTCGGCCACCTTGTAGTCGACGATCCAGCGCACCCCGTCTTCGACAAAGGTGCGGTCGATGATCGCGTGGACGAGGCTGCCGCCGACAACCCCTGAGAGCTGCTTTTCGCATCCGGCCCCTTCCCGGGGCCCGAGAATCCACTGGCCGCGACGGCTGGCAAGAGCCTTCTTCAACGCATCGGCCACCTTGTTCGTCCCGCCATCGAGTTCGTAGGACGGGACGCCGAGTCCGTTCAAACGAAGGCGGATCGCTTCACCTTCGCCATCGATGCGCCCCGCGCTCCAGGCCTCGAGCCCTTCTGCGGCGATGCGTTCGAGATAGGCGTGGGCCACCGTACCGACGTGGCGGGCGGTTTCGGCCTCCCACCCGGTAAAGAGCTCATCGCGCTCCTGCACGTCCTTGTGCCGTGACGGCGCCGTCGCCTCCACCTCAGTTGCCAGAGGGGCCGCGCACATCGGCGGCAGATCCCAGCTCAGGGGGAGCCTGGACACCGGGATCGGCACTCTCTCTTTCGCAACCTCTTCTTTCTCGCCCATCTCCTGCTCCGAAAAGGTAAAAGCCTCGGCCACCACCGGCCACAGCTTCTCCAGCAAAGATCCGGCGGCCGGACGGTATTCCGCATTTTTGCCGGCCTTGGCATGTCCAAGCAGGTGCAGGCGTTTTTTTGCCCGGGTGGCGGCCACGTAAAGGAGCCGGGTGGTTTCGAGGTTTCCCTTTTCTTTCGACAGCTTGCCGATCGCCTCGTAGATCGGGTCTTTCGACCGGCCGTCACGGGCGGCAACCGGGGCCAGCAGCAGCCCGCAGTCGGTGTGCTCGAGCCAGCGCAGCAGGGGGCGGTCGCCTCCGGCCGAAGAACGACCGAGTCCGGGGAGGATGACGGTATCGAATTCAAGCCCCTTCGACTTGTGGATGGTCATCACCTGCAACCGGCCGTCGGCGCCGGCATCGGCGGCGGCAAAGAGTTTCCGGGCCCCCTCTTCGAGTGCGTCGAGGCAAAGCAGGTCCCCTCCCCGCTCGTGTTCTTCCATCAGGGCAAAGACCATGGCGGCATCGTGAATCCCCGCCTCATCGTGGCACGCCCCTCCACCGAGGGCCAGCCAGCACCCCTCGACCAGCCGGCGCAGACCGGTAGCGCCGCGCCGCGCCATCCCCCGCGTCATCACCCCAAGAACCCGCTCGATTCGCAACCGACCGTCTTCCGATAAACGCTGCAGCACCTGCGGGTCGGCCATCAGTTCGGGAAGGGTGCGGTACTTTTCGGCGCCGCAGAGGGCGTAGAGATCTTCCAGAAGGAGTCCGCACCAGGGCGCCCGCAAAACCGTCAGCCACGACAGGCGGTCGGCAGAATGCAGCAGGGCGCGGGTCAGGGCGAGGATGTCCTTGACCGCGGGGCGGCACTCGAGAAGGTCGATGTCCCGGGCGCTGAAACGCAGCCCCCGGCGCCGGAAGGCCGCAAGAATTTCCGGCAGGTGGGTGCGGGCCCGCACCAGCACCGCGACCGTCTGATCGGGATGCTCGTCGAGGGCCCTGGCGGCGAGACCGGCAATCGCCTCGGCTTCGGCGACATCATCCCTTGCCGCAAAAGGATGCGCTGTGCACGCAGCCTCGGAAAGCGCCTCATGCACGGCCGTCGCCTCGGAGTACACGACCCCGCCGGTCGCTTCGTTTTCAACCTCGGGAAAAAGCCTTGAGAAGCTGCCGTTGACCCACTCGACCACCCCCTGCTGGGAACGGAAATTTGAGCAGAGATCGAGACGCTCCAGGTTCAGCGAGCCGATCCCGCGGCTTCGGGCCCGCAAAAAGAGGCCGACCTCCGCCTCGCGAAAGAGGTAGATCGACTGCATCGGGTCGCCGACCACAAACAGGGTGCGCCCGTCGCCGGACTCCCACCCGGCGGTCAGCTTCTGCAGCAGGTTGTACTGCAGGTATGAAGTGTCCTGAAACTCGTCGACCAGGATGTGACTGATGCGGGCGTCGAGACGCAGCAGGAGTTCCGTGGGGTCGTCGCTGCTGCCCAGAGCGCTGAGCGCCTGCATGGCGACCGAGGCAAAATCGGTCTGCCCCTCCTGGCGGAAGACCAGCCACAGCTCACCGGCCGCCAGGGGGAGGAGTTCGACCAGGGCCTTGAGGATCAGCCACTGGCCCTCGGGGTAGGCCGGAGACGGGAGCGAGCGCATCTCGTCGAGCAGCAGGTCGATATCCGCCCCCGACCGCAGCACCGACAGCGCCTCCTTCATGCGCTCTTTCATCGCCGCCGGCTCCCCCTTGCCCGGCGGAAATCCGCATTTCACCGAGAGGCTTGAGCGGAAGCCGCCGGCCTTGGTCAGCAGCAGCTCGGCAAGCCCCTGCCAGCGGGGCAGGTCGCCGGGGTCGGCTGCGGGGAAAAGAGTAGCGTCGCCCAGGGCCTCGATCGGGTTCTGCCGGTCATCGAGATGGGCGGCGGCGTAGCGGCCGAGTGCCAGGAGTTCATCGTGCAGATGGGCCGGTATGGCTGCAGTCATCCCTTCAAGCTTCTCGGCGACGAACTCGCCAAGCGCCCTTTCGAGGGCACCGCGCCAGTGATCGTGGTCCTTTTCACTCAGGTGCCGCAGCCACTGATCCCGCCGCGCCAGCATCGCCACCAGCATCTCCTGCAGCAGATCGAGACGATTGTCGGCGTGGGCCAGCACCGTGGCCACCTCGCCCCCCCCCTGCCCTCCCGAACCGAGCCGATCAAGGGTGCGCCGGGCCGCTTCGCGGTAGAGGGGGAACGGGTCTGCGGCAATCTCGGGCACGGCGCCGAAGCGCGACATCCAAGGCATGCGCCTGACCAGTGAGGCATTGAATGAATCGATGGTCTGAATCGTCAGCAGGCCCGGGTTTTCCTTCAACTCCCAGCCGAACTCCCGGTCGCGCTGCAGGGCCTGGCGGGCCAGTCGCCAGGTCAGCCGGGCATGGTCGCTCGCCGGCTGCGGGCCTGCGGCCCCCTCCAGGGCCTGCAGCAGCCTCGCGCGCATCTCTCCGGCGGCTTTGCGGGTGAAGGTGATCGCCAGGATTTCATCGGGGTTTCGAACCGTTGCCAGCAGACCGAGAAACCGTTGAATCAGCAGCTCGGTCTTTCCCGAACCGGCCGGGGCCTGAACGATGAAGGAATGCTGTGGATCGATGGCCCGGGCACGCTGAGCGCCATCGGCAATGGTGGCAGGACTCATTCGGATTCCTCCTCAAAAGGGGCGAACTCGTTGATGCGGCACAGACCGGAAAGGTCGCAATAGAGGCAGGCTTTGGCGACATCGACCGGGTCGACCCGGGCCTGCCCCGAGGCGAATTCACCGCCCAGAGCCTCGAGCTGCGCCCGCCACCGGGCCAGAAGGGACGTCCAGTCGGGGATGCCGTGTTTTTGCGCCTGCTTCGAAACATCAAAAGCCTCGATTTTGGGCAGCAGGCCCTTCTCGCGGGCCACCCCCTGTACCCTGCAGGCCCCGCGACGCACCCCGGCAAAGACCACGGCCGCCAGCTCGGCACCGGTCTCGCTGCAGCTGTAGACGGGAAGCTGCGGTTCGAGCAGCCGGTCGCTGAGCAGGTCGTCGGCATGAATCTGCCCGGTCTTGTAATCGATGATCACCCGGCTTCCGTCGACAAGGGTGTCGATGCGATCGACCTTGGTGCCGATGGTCACCCCGCCGAAGGTGCCGGTTCGCTCGACCTCCACCGCATCCACGGCGAAATCGGAGCGTTTTTTCTCCACCTCGTCAAGCCACTCGAGAACCAGGGCGGTGAGACGCTCCGCTTCGATGGCGAGCATAGGCCGATCGACCTCTTCGGCCTGCAGGTCGAAGTGCCCCTTGAGGGCCTGCTCCACCGATTCCCTGACCCGCCCGTAGAGCGCTTCGCCATCGAGAGTCAGCAGTCCCTGCAAATCGACGGTACGGCTCCAGAACGCCTCGAGGCAGGCATGCAGCAGGGTCCCCCGGGTCAGGGGGTCGAGTCCGATCTCGGGCTGGTCGAGAGCCCGGGCGCCGAGCCGGTGACGGGCATAGGCGCGGAAGGGGCAGAGGGCCTGGTCCTTGAGCAGAGAGGTGCCGCCGGAGGCCTTTTCCCCCTCGGCGGCAGGCGCCCCCAGCTCATCGACCAGCTCCTCCTGAGCCGGCAGCTGCCGCCGGATGACAGCCAGAGGCGCATGGGACTCGGCCAGTGCCAGCCGGTTTCGGTCGCACTGTACGATTCGGGAGATCAGCGGACTGGGCCGCAGCTCCAGGTCGCCATCCTTGCCGGGGTGGCTGAGAATCACCTGGGGGGCGCCGGCGAACAGACGCTTCGCCACCCGGCGGGAAAATTCGAGTTCACGGGCGGCACTGGCATGGGGCATGCGGCGTTCCACCTGAACAGGCACCGGAATAAAGGGGTTCGGCCGCGGCGGGGCAGGCAGGGCCTCTTCGCTGAGCCCCATGACCCACAGATGGTCGAAAGCGAGCCCCGAGGCCTCGAGCAGACCGAGCACCTGCAGCGGCCCCGAAGGAGTCTCGGGCTGAAAATCGATGTCCTTGGCGATCCGCTGCAGCAAAGAGAGCGCCTCGCTTCGGTCGATGGTCCCGGTAACGGCCTCGAGGGCGACCATGGCGGGCAGCAGCTTCTCTTTCCACCCCTTGACCACCTGGTACTCGACACTCCCCAGCGGACGCTCACCGGGCCAGCCGGCCGCGCCGAGCTGGTGGCTGAACTGACGCACCCATTCACCGGGAAAACGCCTGCGGTTGTCCTTGAGGTTCGTCTCCAGCCCCCGGCAGATGCGGGTAAACTCCTCAAGCGCACCCTCGCTCCCCGGCGTCGGTTCGAGGAGTTCGCAGAGACGCTTCAGGCCGATGGCCGTTTTCCCGAAGGATCGCAGTTTCTGATCGAACCGGGCCCGCGGCCAGGCTTCGCGCTGGCTGCCGCCGAGGTACGGGGTCCGCAGCAGAAAACCGATCGCATCGATCGACGGGCGATAGCCGAGACCTAGAATCTCGAGGGCAGCCACCACCGGTCCCTGCTCGGCCAGGGGCGCGCCGAGGGAAAGGCTGAAACGTTCGACCTCCTCGTCAAGGCGGGTCACGGAGCCGGGATCGATCTCCTCGCGGAAAATCCGCTCGACCAGGGGACGGTAGCCGGTCAGGTCGGTGACAATAATGCCGATGTTTTTCTTTCCCTTCTCAATCAGTGCGCGGGCCCAGCGGGCCGCACTGCGCACCTCGTCCTCGCGGTCGGTCGACTGGAAGCGCAGCAGTTCACCCTGCGGTTCGGTCACCGGCGGGACTTCCCGCACCTCGGCGCCGGCACTCCTCATCGCCTCGGCCATCGCCATGATACGGGGGGTGATCTCGTCGAATCCGGCCAGCAGCACCTGCCGCGGAACAGTCACCCTCCCCGCTGCAATGGCCTTTGCGATGCGCTCGCCCAGTTCGACCGACTCGCACCATTCCCCCTTGCGACAGGCCTCCAGGTAGCCGGCCCGCCAGCGCAGAAAGGCCTGATGATCTTCGCTGAGGGGCAGGTCCTGGGGCGAGCCGCCGTATTCGCTCAACAGCTGATGCGCTTCCTGGGCCCGGCGGGCGGTCGCCGCGACCTGGAGCAGCCCCTGTCCGGTCTCCTCCACGTCCTTCTCGATCACCTGCTCCCACAATCGCTGCGCCGCCAATCCGCCGAGCAGCCGGGCATCGTCCCCTGATGCCGCCAGGGTACTGTGCAGCCAGGCATCGAAGCTGAAGACCTGGGGCGTTTGCCAGGCCCCCTTTTCTGAGGCCATCATCCAGGCATCGTAACGGGCCCTGATGCTGCGCGTCAGGCGTTTATTGACGGTCAGAACCAAAGCCCCGTCGGCGACCGCCGCGAGCAGGTTTGATGAGTTTTCAAGAGCCGGCATGAAAAGTTCCCCTTATTTTGAGCAGCAAAGATCGGTGCTCCTTCCCTGAAGATGGAGCACAGGATACCTTCCTGCGGAATCGTTTGGCAATAAACAAAACCGGCCTCTCGCCCGTTCGCTTCGCTCCCTCAAGTACGCAGAGGCCGCAGAGAAAGACCTAAAACCTAGGGCAAGAAAGTCTTTTTTACCACGGGGAACACGGGGGCACGGGGACAGGCAAAATCCTGAACCGACCAACACCCCTCTTAGCTTCAAGAAAAAACGTATCTGGGTAAATCAAAGCCGAAAGGACCGTTTTAAACGATCTTATTGTCGTTGATTTTTGACTAAAGTCTTTCCCCCGTGTTCCCCGTGTCCCCCGTGGTTAGAAAGGTCTATAGGTCTTGACCTCGAACTTCAGCTGGGATCCTATCTTTAGAGTACAACGCCAAAGCGCCAGAATACGTCACATTGATTTCCATTCGAAAAACCAAACATTTATTAAAATCCCCCTTGACCCAAAACGGCGAGGCCATGTAGCATAGAAACTATACGGGCAAACCATCCGAAAGGGTGGGACGCAAAGCCACTGGCCTACATCCATGAAAATGGGTACGGCAGCAGGGTTGCACACACCTCTTCTTCTCCGCACCCCGATCTGTCCCCGTTCGGCCCAACCTCCTTGCCTGCCCGTCCCTGATGCACCGCACGCCCTTTGCCTAACCCAGGGAGGAGAGTCATGATCAATCCTTTGCATGTCAGCGTCATGGGCATGAACGCCATGGGCACCAAAATGTCCGCGACCGCCAACAACGTCGCCAATTCCAATACCGACGGCTTCAAAAAGGACCGGGTAACCTTCACCGACAGGGAAAACGGCGGCGTATCGGCGGAGGTCAGCAAGGTCGATACCCCGGGCACGATCGTTGAAGACCAGGGAACGACCCGCGAACTCTCCAACGTCGATCTGGCCGAAGAACTCGTCTCGACCATTCCGACCCAGGGGATCTATACCGCCAATGTCAAAATGATCCAGACCCAGGACGAGATGATGGGCACCCTGCTCGACATCAAGAAGTAATCCACCAGCCCCACCCGCCCTCGCCATACCACCAGAGGACCCGGCCGCGCCCGCGCCGGGTCTTTTTGTTCACTGGGTCATGTAAAGCCCCGTGTTCATCGTAGAAATTCCGCATAAGGGTTGCAGACCATTTCTGGCTGGGCTATATTGCCGACCAATCAAAATCTCAAGGAGAAAAGAACCATGATTACGGCAATCAGCCCTCTCGACGGGCGGTATGCATCTAAAGTCCCCGAACTGACTGAATGTTTTTCCGAATATGCGCTGCTGCGCAACCGCGTCAAGGTGGAAGTCATGTGGCTGCTGGCCCTGTGTGCCGAGCCCGGCATTCCCGAATGCCGCCCCCTGACCGCCGACGAAGAGCAGACCCTGCGCGACCTCGTCCATAACTTCACTCCCGAAGAGGCGGAAAAGGTCAAGGCGATCGAGGCGATTACCAACCACGACGTCAAGGCGGTCGAATACTATATCAAGGAACAGATCGCCGGGTCCTCGCTCGAAGAGCTCTCCGAATTCATTCATTTCGCCTGCACCTCAGAGGATATCAATAACCTCTCCCATGCCCTGATGCTCAAAGACGGGCTGGCTGCGCTGATCCCCCTGCAGGAAGAGATCATCCTCATCGTCAAGCGCCTCGCCGAAGAGTTCAAAGATGTCTCAATGCTGGCCCGCACCCATGGCCAGACCGCATCCCCCACCACCATCGGCAAAGAACTGGCTGTTTTCGCGGCACGGCTGAAGAAACAGACCGGCAACATCAACGCTGTGGAAATCCTCGGCAAGCTCAACGGCGCAGTCGGCAACTTCAACGCCCACCTCTCCGCCTATCCCGAGGTCGACTGGGTCGCGCTGGCCAAAGGCGTCATCGAGGACGAGCTGCAGCTCAGCCAGAACCTCTTCACCACCCAGATCGAGCCGCACGACTACATGTCGGAGATGTTCGATGCCATCGCCCGCTGGAACACCATCCTCACCGACCTCAACCGGGACATCTGGACCTACATCTCCATGGCCTACTTCGGCCAGAAGACCGTCAAGGGCGAAATCGGATCCTCCACCATGCCCCATAAGGTCAACCCCATCGACTTCGAAAACTCCGAGGGGAACTGCGGGCTGGCCAACGCCATTTTCGGCCACCTCTCGACCAAGCTGCCCATCTCCCGGCTGCAGCGCGACCTCACCGACTCGACGGTACTGCGCAACATGGGGGTCGGTTTCGGCTACAGCATGATCGCCTACCGTTCCACCCTCAAAGGTCTCGGCAAGCTCAAGCTCAACGAGCAGAACCTGGCCAGAGACCTCGACAACGCCTGGGAGGTCATGGCCGAGCCGATCCAGACCGTGATGCGCAAGGCGGGCATCGAAAAGCCCTACGAAAAGCTCAAGGAGCTGACCCGCGGCCAGCAGATCAACCGAGAAACGATCCGCAGCTTCGTCGAAGGCCTCGAACTGGCCGACGAGGACAAACAGCGCCTGCTCGAGATGACCCCGGCCAGCTACGTCGGCATGGCCTCTGAGATCGTCGATCTGCTCGACTGATCGAAAGTGGATATGTAAAAACGGAAAAGGGACCTGATTTCAGGTCCCTTTTTTTGTGTTTATCACAGAATTTACAGGAGGGCTGCGCCCACCAGCTTACAAGCAGAGCATTATCCTCTTAAAGGCGGTGGGCGCAGCCCACCCTACCACACCTTGCTTCCCCGACCTTCTCTTCACGCCTTCCCCGAAAACGAGACAAACCGCCCCACCGAGCAGCCGATGCCCACCAGGCACAACAGGCAAAACACAACCAGGGCAGTCTGCATACTCTGCAAAAAGGCGGGCTGGGTCTGCAGCGTTACTGGCTGGCCGTCCATCAATATGGAGAAAATGATGGTGATGATCATCATGCTCGTCATCATGCCCAGGGTGCGCATGCTCGAGCTGAGCCCTGAGGCGACGCCGAGATGGCTGGGATCAACGCTCCCCATGATGACGCTGACATTGGGAGAGGAGAAAAGCGCAAAGCCGGTTCCCATAAAGCCGAGCACAGAAAAAATGACCGGCATAGGCGTCGATGACGTAATGGTCGCGGCGACTGCCAGCCCGACAACGCACAGGGTCATGCCGACGGTAGCCACCTTTTCAGCCCGGTATCGGTCGGCCAGCATTCCGCACAGGGGCGAAAGGAGCGCCTGAGTGATCGGCTGGATGATCAGGACCAGCCCCGCCTCGCGCGGACTCATCCCCTTGACGTACTGCAGGTAGAGACTGAAGAAGAAGGTCACCCCGAAGGTGGCGGCATAGTTGAGGAGCGCGGCAAGGTTGCTCAGGGTGAAAATGCGGTTGTCCCTTAAAAGAGCGATATTGAGGATCGGGTACTGCAGCCGGTCCTCGAAGAGTACAAAAAGAATGAACCCGATAGTGCCGGCAAGAACCAGCCCCCAGGCCCACAGGCCATGATCGAGATTCGAAGCTCCTGAAATCAGGGTCAGCAGAGAGGCTGCGTAGATAATGCTCCCTTTCCAGTCGAAAGGCTCTCCTCTGGACTCGGCCCATTCCCCGCGAAGACGGGTCAGAACGATAAAAAAGGTCAAGGCTCCAAGAGGCACCGAGAGGTAAAAAATCGATCGCCAGCCGAGCCAGGAGGTGAGCAATCCACCAATGAAAGGTCCGCAGGAAATGCCGGCATAGACCGCGGCGACAGCGATTCCGAGCGCGTTGCCCCGGTTCTGCGGCGGAAAGACCGAGACCACGATGGCCATGGTGGTGGCCATGACCATCGCCCCGCCCATCCCCTGAAGAAACCGGAAAAAAATCAGCGACTCGATCGACCAGGCCTGGGACAACAGTCCGCCGACCAGGGTGAAGAGGCCGAGCCCTCCGACGAAGATCCTCCGGCGTCCGTGGATATCGGCCAGCCGCCCCATGGAGAGCAGAAAGACCGAGGACGATAAGACGTAGGTCGTCTCCACCAGCCCCAACTGCATGGCGCTGGCGCCGAATTCCCGGCCGATGGCCGGCAGGGCCACCCCGACCGCCGACATCATGAACGGCATGATAAAGTGGGCCGCGCAAACGGCAAAAAGGGTCGCCGAGCGGGAAACTTTCTGTGTCATGCCCCCTCCTGCGCCACGGGCAGCAGCGCCGCAAGGACCACCGCCAGGGCTGTCAGACCGGCACAGGCAAGAAAACTCGAAGTGAACGACCCGCTGGCATCGGCGATAATCCCAGCAGTGGCCGGACCGACGGTCTGACCGACAGCGAAAAAGAGGGTCACCATGGAAAAAGCCGCGGCCGCCCGCGACGTCCCCATGTAATCGCCGACGGCGGCCGCCATGATGGTCGGAATCGAGAAAGCGACGATGCCGTACAGAAAAACCGACAGGATCAGGGCCGTGGCACCCAGCCCGGAGCCGGCCAGGGCGTAAGCGCAGCTCTGGACGGCAAAGACCGTCATCAGCCCCCCCTTTCGGCCGATGCGGTCGGAGAGCACACCGAACAGGACGCCTGAGAAGAGACCGAAGAACCCGATGCAGGACCAGAACATGCCGGCCGAACTCTCGGCGAACCCGTATTCATCGACCATGGTCGTTACGATAAACGATCCGTAGACCATATAGGTCGCCCCGAAGATGGCGTAGAGCGCCCCCAGGTGCAAAACGATCGAAGCGCCGCTATTTCGTCCCTTGGCGGCTTTGATCACCGGCAGCACCGGTTCGCTGACGCCGACCGGTTCAAGGCCCAGGTCCGCGGGGTCGTTGCGGACCAGAGCCGCAACCAGCACCGCTGCGGCCAGCGACAGAAGACCGAGGATCAACCACTCCCAGCGCCATCCCTGCGGGCCGAACTGGCGGTTCATGAAGGGGACGAAAATTCCGGAAAAGATGATTCCGGCGCCGTTGCCGACCACCATCAGCCCCGCCGCCCGGCCCCGGTGGGATCTGCGGAACCAGTGCGACACCAGCACCATGATGGGGATGTTCGCCAGGCCGCTGCCGATGCCGGTCACCGCGTAAAGCGCCGCCAGAGAGGCAAACCCACTGCAGGCGGCAATGCCGAGCATGCTCGCCGCCACCATCAGCAGCCCCAGGGTGATGGTCAGTCGCGGACGCAGGTGCCGGATGATCCACGGAGTCAAACCGACCGAAACGAAATATCCGGCAAAATTGGCGGTGCTGACGAAACCCATCTGGTCGTAGCCGAGCAGCAGGCCTTTGCCCATAGACGGCAGCAGCATCCCGTAGGCGAACCGGGCCAGCCCGAGGCAGGAGAAAAGCGAACAGATTCCGGCCAGAACAATGATCCAGCCATAGTGAAAAGGGAAACGGGATGCAAGCATAGGCGAAACAACCTGGGATGGTATCAAATCTGGAAAGGACCTTTTTCGGGGAATGGAACCGGCCGGATCCTCAAAGTACAGGGAACGGGCCTGCAATGCAACAGATAAGCCCCTTGCAGCAGGGCAAACTCAAAGGGCCGCTCCAGGCGGCCCTTTGGTTGACTTAATCACGCACCTGAACAATCAGAGGGTTTCAAAAAAAGACGGTTTCAGGTAGCGGAACGATTCGACAAAACGGTCGAACGCCTCCACATCGACCCTTTCGAAGGGGACTTCGGACGGACGCCACTGGTTGAAATAAAAAGCGACGACCCGCTCACCCCGGTGGGTAAAGATGACCTTGCTCCAGACCTTCTGCTCCTTGACCGGCTCCACCCCTTCGACAACGGCAACCAGGGCCTCTTTGCCAGCGATGGTGGTCTTTTGCAGCTGAGGCTTGTCAAAGACCACCCGGCTGGCCCAGAGATAGCGCTTGAAAAACTCTTCCTGGCGCTCGAGCAGGTCCTTGGAATAACCGAAAGGCTCTTCGGCATAGGCCACCGTGGTCTGGCAGGGAAAAACGTCAAAGCATTCCCGGGAAAAGGCGATGCTGTAGTCGTCCTCATCGAGGCTGACCAAGTGCCACGGCTCAGCCGGCGGAACGAAAGCGAACTCCCCCTGCCACTCCACCGAGCCGTCAGGTTGTCGAAGGGCGGCCAGCGGATCGACCTGCGGTTGAGGTATGCATGCTGCCGCGAGCAAACCGAACAGACAAGCAACAAACAGACGGATCATTTCGTCACCCCCTCTTCGGCATGGAGCTGTTTTATCGTCTCCAGAATTTTATGAAAGTCCGGCGAGCCTCTCTGCATATAGCGGATCACCCCGTTTTGATCGATGATCACCGTTTTGCGGGTGAACATCGGATAGCCGGGAGGCTGGGCGCCGAACCATATTCCGAGGTGCCCGGTAACGTTGGAGAAGATGGGAAAAGTCAGCCCCAGCTCCTCACCCCAGTATTTAAGCGTCTCGACATCGTTGGTACTGACACCCGCAACGCGGGTGTTGAAGCGGTCATAGAGCTCGAGGTTTCTCTGATGACCCTCCATTTCCCCCGTTCAGACAGGGGTGAAGGCGGCCGGGAAAAAGGTCAGAATCAGATGATGCTTTCCGTAATAATCCCGGTCGTAACTGGCCAGTGTCCCCAGACTGGTCGCGGCCGAAAAAATCGGCGCCCGGTCTCCAACCTCCTTGCCCAGATCCGGCATGCGCACAGCCGGAGCACAGGCCAACAGCAAAAGACACAGCAACGCCGTGCCGGCGGATATGACGGTACGTTTCATGGCGACTCCCCACACTTAGAGTGATTTATAATGAGATAGTTTAGCGTACTATGGCTCCGAGGCAAGCGGTAATTGCCCCGGCCTAAAAAATCAGCAAGTGCAGAAAACCACGAATCAACACGCCGACAAGGGCCCCGGCCATCGCCGGCCGGACCACCGAAGCGCAGCGGGCCCCCGCCGAAATCAGTACCGCGACCCCGACGATATCGAATGGGTTGATGATAAAACCGGCGATGCGGTTGAGTTCAAGTACGCTCAGAGTCCCTTCCTTGAGGAGATTCAACGTCACACCCATCATCGCCGTCCCCCCGGCGAGAAACTTGGTGGCGATCGGCAATACCGATATGCCGGGAAGCCCTATCTGGTTCAAAAGGGGCGACAGCAGCCACTCGAGCAGGGTGATCGCTTCGGTGGCCTTGAGGGTATTGACCAGGCAGATGGCCAGAATCAGAATGGGAATCGAAGCCATGACGATCTGCACAGCCTCCTGTCCTCCGCGGATCATCAGGTTCAGGGGGGTGGTTTTGCGCTCCTTCTCATCGACCGCTGCCGGTTGCATCTCCACCGGAACATGGTCGGAAATCCCCCGGCCGAAAAGGTAATAGGTAAGAGCCGCCGCAGCCAGCCCCCCCACCAGCGAAGTGACCATAATCACGCCGAGATTTAAGCCGACGGCCACCATCGGAAAGACCACGTTGGCCTGCGACATGGTAAAAACCATGGCCAGGGTGGCGGCAATCTTCCGTTTGACGGTACCGTCTTTTTCCATGATGGTCAGGGTAGCGACCGGCGCGGCAAAACTGACCAGCATCAGCTGCACAATGGCGAAGGCTCCCGCCCCCGGCACCCCGAAGACGCGCAGTGCTGGAGAGAGCAGGCGAGCCACAACCGCCAGCCCCCCCTTGGCTTCTATCACCTTCATGAAGGCCATCATCACCACCATGACCGGCAACAGGACGTAGAGGGCAAGGTCGATGGCCGACTTCCCAGAAACCAGGATAACCTTGACGACTTCTTCCATAGATTTGCCCCCTTGAAAACCGAAATTTACACGGCACATGAATCCGAAACCAGCCAGCCGGACATTGAATGAGGGATTAACGTATCATGAAGTACGTTTACGTCAAAGCCCAACGATGCATCGTCGCAGCCAAACGATTGAACAAAACGATGCACCTTGACCTGCTTGACCCTCAACCTGGCATCAGCTAGGGTCTAAATGAATACTATTATTTTGTGAGGGGGATATGGTATGGCCGAAGAGTTGACAGATCAACAAACCGAGCAGCTGCAAAAGAAACTGCTGCAATTGCGAGATGAGCTGAAAGCCTTGCTGGAGAACACAGAAGAAGGGGCCAAACCGGTCGATCTCGGCCAGCCGATAGGACGCCTTTCGCGGATGGATGCCCTCCAGCAGCAGAGCATGGCCAAGGCAAGCCGAAGGAGCCACCAGATTCGGCTGCAGCAGGTCGGTGCCGCTCTCGAGGCGATAAAAAAGGAGGACTTCGGTCTATGTAAAAACTGCGAAGAACCGATCGGTATGGCCCGACTCTCGGCCCGTCCCGAAACCCCCTTTTGCCTCGAATGTCAGGGCAGGCGCGAGGGGAAGGCCTGAATCCGTGAGGGGTGAGGGGTGAAGAGAAAAGGCAACGTCACCGCTGGTGAGGTTGCCTTTTTTAGCTGATTTTGGCTCGCCGTTTACTGCTTATCCGCCTTCAGCGGCAACTCGCAGTGGAGACAACGACGGAAATAGAGGGGGAAGATTCCGTTGACATGGTAATAGTTTTTGCAGCGTGGACACCGCACAAAAGCCGCCAGCAAACTGGCAGCGCAGGCGAACAGAAACCACACACCGAAAACCTTGGCAGTCGATTTATCCGAACCGGTAATTTGCAGTGAAAGCCAGATGATGGGGAGATAGACGATGATGACGCTCCACAGGTACCATCTCCTGCGGCGGACTTTCTGAAGTCCAGCGGCATATTGTGAAAA
>CALZIC010000004.1 GCA_945787285.1 uncultured Desulfuromonadales bacterium | reverse complement strand
TCCTGCAGCCGCCTCCCCCCCCCCGAAAAGCCGCGCCCACTCCGGTTGCCAAACCGGTTAAAACCCCCAAAGTCACCGATAAGAAAGCAGCCGCTCCAGAAATTGTCAAACCGGCCCCGGCAAAGCCGGTCGAGTCGCCGCCATCGATCCAGGCGACCTCACCCTCTGTCCCTGAGGCCGCCCCCAAACAGGCCAAAATCTGGATAGACCCACCACCGCCAGAACCTCAACCGGAAAAAGCGGCAAAGGTCCTGGCACCCTCGGTAACGGCACCCAAGGCCATAAATCCGTTTAAATCGGCAGCCCCAGAGATAAACAAGAGCAGCCTGACCCCGATGATCCTCCTTGCGCTGACCGGGCTACTGGCTGCCTTTGCATTGCTGCGGCGAAACTCCAGGCAAAAGGCAGAGGCCAGAGTCTGGCCCCAGGATCTCATCGATCCTTACACAAGCGCTAAAAAACCTGCTGCAGTCAAACCCAAAAGCTATTTTTCAGCACCCTCCCCCGTTTCCAGAAGATCTGCCTCCGAGCCGGCCGAAAAGCAGGTTGAACCGGAGAGTCCCTCTGAAGATGAAATTCCCGATGCTGATGATTCATCGGGGGAAGAAAGCATCTTTTTAGTTAAATCGTTTCCTGAAGACTCTGATTTATCCAATGAGGCGAAAGCCGATTTCGTCTCCGCCATCCGCCCGCTTTCGACTGAGGATTCAGCAGCCGGTGCCAGTCCTGCAATCGACGAACTTCCGACAGAAGAAGATGAAGGCCTTCACGACCAAATTTCCCGGAGTACCGCAGAGGCCGTGTTCGATGGGGAGCCCAACACGGCAGGTGCAGAAGACGAATCAGAAGAATCGGCACAGTCTGACGCGTTAGCCGCCGTTGAAATATACGAACAGGCGGAAAAGACGGAAATGGATCTTGGGGAAGATTCTCCCTGCACGAGCGCTCAGGATGAAACCGCCTTCAACGCTGAAGAAACCGGTGAGGCTTTCAAGCTCGAGCCCGCTGTGTCACTGGAAAGCGCCCTAGATGACTCAGTCGAGCTGCCTGAGGAGGATGCCACAGAGGACAACCCCTTTGAGCAGACCGGTATCGAACCGCCCTTTTCCGACCTTGACCCGGCAACAACAGCGGCTGAGGACGAAGACGAAACGCCCCCGATCATCCCCTCGGTTCAATTGACCGCCGCGATCGATGAGCTCGTCGAGTCGGCCGATGAGGTGGCTGGCGCAGAGGATAAACCCTTCGAGCAGACCGGAATCGAACCGCCCATCTCCAGCCTTGAGCCTGCAACGACAGCTGATGAGGATGAGGACGAAACGCTCCCGATCCCCCCCCCGGTTCAATTGTCCGCCTCGATCGGTGAGCTGGACGATCCGACCGGGGAGGAGGCTTGCGCAGAGGAGAACCCCTTCGAGCAGACCGAAATCGAACAGCCCGTCTCCAGCCTTGAGCTGGCAGCGACGGCGGCTAAGAACGAAGACGAAACGCCCCCGATCTTGCATTCTGTCCAATTGACCGCTGCGATCGATGAGCTGGGCGATCCGGCCGACAAGGAGTCTGCAGCAGAGAATGACCCCCTTAAGCAGTCCGAAATCGAACAGCCCATCTCCAGCCTTGAGCCGGCAGCGACGGCCGAGGATAACGAAGAGGAAACGCCCCTGATCGTGCCTTCCGTCCAATTAACCGTCGCGATCAACGAGCTCCTCGAGTCGGCCGATGAGGAAGCTGGCGCAGAGGACAACCCCTTCGAGCAGACCGAAATCGAACCGCCCAACTCTAGCCTTGAGCCGGCAGCGGCGGCTGATGAAAACGAAGACCAAGCCTGTTCAATCGTGCCTTCCTTTCAATTGGCCACCGCGATCGATGAGCTGGGCGAGCCGGCCGGGGATGAGCCTTGCGCAGAGGATAACCCCTTCGAGCAGTCCGAAATCGAACAGTCTTCTTCCGATCTTGATTTGGCGCCAGCAGCAACGGAGATGAGCGATTCGGTTTTCTGTCAGCCGGCTTCATGCTTCGAAACATCCCAAACGACTCCCGACATTTCGGTCGTGGCATCCGGCTCGCAAGGGGGCGATCTCCACGAAAGCGACAACCCCTTCGCACAACAATCAGCACAGAACCCTTTGGCCGATGGTTGCGAAACCGAAGAACCCGTCACCCCATCTTTCTCACAGGCCCCCGACGAAGAATCGTCATCGGCCATCGTTTCTGAAGACGAGGGAAGCGGAGACCAGCAGCTCCCCCTTGAACCGACCCTGCTCTGGGAAAGTGAATCTTCCTTTGACTCTCAGCCCTCCTCCCATTCCGCAAATCCCGATAGCGCGGAGGAAGGCCTGGTCGCCCTTGAAGACGTCAACCCCTTTGACGCTCCGAAAGAAGAGGAGAGTGTAGCAGCTGTGCAACAGAGTGCCGCTGAGGGTGGCTCTGAAGACGGTTCATTTTTCTCGTGGGAGAATATCGATGGAGCAGCTCTCGGCGAAAGTCTGTCGACCGCTCCTACCATGAGCGCAGCCGGCGGAGATTCTCTTAAGGAGGGGGGAAATCCGGCGTCCACACCGGAGGCGGTCAAACCGGCACCGGTCTCTGAGAAATCCGCAAAGCCCAAGCAGGGTGTTGCGCCCTCCTTGAGAATAAAAGGCGTTCTGATCGCCGGACAGGTTCCCGCCCTTCTTAAACTGATCTCCGGACAGCACCAGCCCGGCATCCTCAAGGTCACCAACAGCCTTGGGGAGAAAAGGATTATTTTCAACAAGGGGAAGATCTCCACCGCGTCTTCGGCCAGCCCCAAGGCCGACCGGGACAAAAGCTTTTTGATGAACAAGCTGGGGTACCTGCTGGTCCGCCAGGGGAAAATCAGCGAGGAGGCCCGGGATCACGCTCTTGAAATCTGCGCAAGAGATCCCTCCAAGCGCCTTGGAGAAACCCTGATCGAAACCTGCAACCTGACCCGCGAGGACCTTACCAATGCGCTCAGAATGCAGGTCGAAGAGGTCCTTTATTCCCTGCTGCTGTTTTCCATGGGGAAATTCGAATTCAAACCGGAGAAAAACCCGGTATCGGACTACGAAGACCTTGAGATCAGCGTTTCGGATATTCTTCAGGGAGCGGCACGTCAGGCAGATGAGTGGAAAAACATCCGCAAGACCATCCCCTCGCTAAAGGCGGTCATTGCCTTCGAATCGAACGGTAAAATGAAGCTTCAGCACGCCAAGATGACGGCCGCGCAGAACTACGTACTGTCGATGATTGACGGCACGAAGTCTGTCCGGGATATTTGCATCACCGCGACCATGCTCGAAATCGAGGTCTACAAATTCATCTCACTGATGGTCAAAGCAAAAATCCTTAAGCTCGCCGCCTGACCCGGCGTTGGCATAAACGCAAAAGAGGCGACGGGCCCTTTATAAGCCCGTCGCCTCTTTTATTATCAATTTGCTCGACTATTCTCAGACCTGCTTCAGGCAGGCACGGTTTCCACCGTCACGCTTCGCCTGATAAAGGGCGCTGTCGGCACGGGTAAGCAGCTTTTCCATCCAGACTTCATCCCCAGGGAGGCGACGCCCTTCTGTTTCCTCTTCAACAGCCAGCGATGAGCAGCCGATACTGATCGATATCCGCACCGCCTCGCCGTTAACCAGCCACCGAAGATTCCTGATACATGTAAGGAGGCGCTCGGCGAGTTCCACGGCCCCCTGCGCGCCTTCTTCAGGTAGAAGCAGGGCAAATTCGTCATCCCCGATGCGGGCCAGGACGTCCGAGTCGCGCAGCTGTTCTCCAAGGACCTTTGCCACATCCTTGAGAGCCATATCGCCGGCACCATGACCGTGTCGATCGTTGACCTCTTTAAGGCCGTCGACGTCGAGCAGGACAAACGATACCGGATGCCGGTAACGCAAGGCCCGACCGATGACATGCATGCCTTCGGAAAAAAAGAAGCGACGATTAAACAGCCCGGTAAGTGGATCGAGCAATGAAAGGCTGCGGTAGTGCTGTTTGAGCTGCCGCGTCTCCTGCAGAACGCCTTCCAGACTCCGGGTTCTCTCCTTGACCTCATCTTCCAGCTTACGCATCACCCGATTGGCGCTTAAAACTTGCCCGAAAAAGCTGCTGAAAAGGGGAAAGAGCCGCTGCTTCCAGGGATCGAAATATCCGGCCTCTGAGCTGGAATAAACGGCGGCGGCAATGACCACTTCCCCGGCCATGATCGGCGCACAAATCAGGCTTCTAACCTCTGCCCCGCCCGCAGTCCCCTGAATGGCGGCACGACTTAAACGCGGGTCGTTGAGCACGTCGTTGGAGACCAGTATGGCCCCATCCTCTTCCATCCTGGAGAGCGCAGCCGATTCAACCGAAAGGATTTCGACATTTTCGGTATCGACTGATTCATCGGCAACCGGTTCGTCCCACGAGCGCCAGTCCACCATGGCGATCGGCTCCAGGTCGTTCCCAGAAAAAGAGAAGACCGTGCAACGCTCGATGCCGCAGTGCTCCACCAGCGCCTTACCAGCCTCCCGAACCAGCCCCCGCTCGGAAGCGATCCCCATATCGATCCCCCCGAGGCTATGAAGAGCCGAAAGGGAGGCGATCAACTGATCGAAAACGGACGTCATGTCCATTAAGGCCGTTTTGACTCCTGAATCATTCATATCCCAGTGCCCCGTCCATTAATCGTGTCAGTTAATTTCAAGTGATATCGATTGCGGCCAAGGCGGCTCAGATACAGGTCTGCCTTGCGCAAGTCCGCGGAGGCTCAGCGAAGACAGGCCTCCAACGGGCCGGAAGACAGGGCAAAAGTAACCGCTGAGATCTTGAAGTCCTCAGCCGGCCAGCAGCCGTGCCAGGCCTCTCAACTCCTCGATATGCTCGGTGACCTGCTCAACAGCCGCCTCGAGCTGTTCAGGCTCAAAAAGTTGGGTAAATCGGTTGTCCGGCAGGTCGACGACCCCCTCACCCGCATAGAGCATTTCCGCGATGGTGACAGAAACCCCGACCAGGGCCACCAGGGGAAAGGACGATCCGGAAAAACCGGGATCCTTACAGTAGGTAATGGCATCTACAAGTTTTGCGGGAAGCCCCCAGCGCCGCACCAACAGCCCGCCGGCGGCCTGCGAATCTAAACCGACCAGGTCGATCATCGCCGATCGCTGCTGTGTCAGGGTGGGGTTTTCAAAAACCCGGGCCATCAGATCCGGATAAAGATCGACAAGGGCCAGAGTGCCGATATCGTGCAGCAGCCCGGCATTATAAGCGGCTCCAGGGTCGGGTCGGCTGTCAACGGGAATCCGTAGGGAAAGGGCACGGGCCAGATAGGCGGTGAGCACGGAGAGGAACCAGTGTCTTTCCTGCTGAAATCCGGGACAATGACGATTGCTGAAGGAACCGGACAGGGTCAGGGAAAGAGCCAGGGCTTTGGTGACAGGCAGCCCCAGAACCCGAACGATAGCCTGAACAACCGATGAAACCTGGCCCCGCTGGCCGTAGAAGGCCGAATTGGCGCAATTGAGTATCCGCACCGCAAGTTCGGGGCTTTTTTCGATTACAGTAGCGACCTCTTCAAGGTCGACCTCATCATCGGTCACCACCTGCAATATCTTCTGAGAGAGACCGGAAGGAGGCGATAACTCCTTCAGTTGGAAAATCCTGAGCTTTGCCTCCTCGGAGGCGTACCGTTGTTCAGGTCCGGACATGACCTACCCCATCCATTTGTAAAGAATCTCGTTCGAACACGCCCCCCAATGGCGAACGCCGAACAAAGAATACATGAGAAACTGCCCCGGTGTCGGACTAAAATGAACCTGCTTGGAAAACGACTGCTTCGCCCCACTTTCTGGAAAATGGGGGCACATCCAATCTTTTGCTGCGGTCCGTCAGGTCCGACAGACTCCTTGCGGCAACAACTCAAATTGTCCAATTTACCCTGCTGAGCCTGCCGCTCCGGCTACGTCTTTGGTCTGCAATTTTTGAACCGAATCGCCGGTCAATTCGAAAAACTCCCGAACCTGCCGGACGATTCCTTTCACGTCCGTGCCGATCCGGGCCCTTAGCTCGTCCTGGGTGCCCTGCTCGACAAAAGCGTCTGGCACCCCGATTCTCAGGATGCGGGGACTCAGCCCCTCGTCGGCCAGCAATTCGAGAACGGCCGAACCGAAACCTCCCTGCAGGGCGTTTTCTTCCACGGTGACAAGGCAACCGGTTCGAGTCGCCTCGGAGACGAGCAGCTGCCGGTCGAGCGGCTTCACAAAACGGGCGTCGGCCACAGCCAGGGAGAGCCCCTCTTCTTCAAGTATCCTGGCCGCCTCAAGCGCGGCCTCCACACCGACGCCGATGGCGACAATCGTACCGTCGCCCCCCTCTTTCAACATCTCCCCTGTTCCTACCGAAACGGGTTCAGCCGAACCGACCGGAGCGAGCCCCGGCCCGTTGCCCCGCGGATAGCGGTAGGCAAAGGGCCCATCATGGGCGTGCGCCGTGGCCATGGCCCGACGCAGATAAAGGTCGTCACGCGGGACCATGATGGTCATGTTGGGAATATGTCGAAGGTAGGAGTAATCAAACACCCCATGATGGGTCGGTCCGTCGGCACCGACCAGCCCCCCGCGGTCGAGGGCAAAGGAAACCGGCAGGTTCTGCAGGCAGACATCGTGCAGCACATTGTCGTAGGCGCGCTGCAGAAAGGTCGAGTACAAGGCCACCGTGGGGCGCAGCCCCTGGCTGGCCAGGCCGGCGGCAAAGGTCACGGCATGCCCTTCGGCGATGCCGACGTCGTAAAAACGCCCGGGAAACCGCTGCGAGAACTCCTTGAGCCCGGTCCCTTCGGACATGGCTGCCGTGATGGCGACCACCCGAGGATCCTTTTCGGCCAGCTCGACAAGGGTCTGGCCGAAAACCGCGGTAAAGCTGGCTCCCCCCCCCTTTGCGGCCTTGACCTCACCCGTATCTCGATCGAAGGGCCCGACACCGTGATACAACGACGGATTGCATTCGGCCGGCCGATACCCTTTGCCTTTTTGGGTCAGCACATGCACCAGAACCGGCTTATTGAGCCGGGAAACATTTTCCAGGGTCTCGGTCAATTCATCGAGCCGATGACCGTCGATCGGGCCGACGTATTTGAAGCCGAACGCTTCGAACAGCATCCCCGGCGTCAGAAAACCCTTCAGCGAATCTTCGGCCCGCCGAGCGATGTTGACCAGGTCGCGGCCGAATCCGGGCATCTGCCCGATGAAGTTCTCCGCATCCTTTTTCATGCGCACAAAGAGGTCGGAGGTCATTTTTCGGCTGAGAAAGGAGGAGAGAGCGCCGACGTTGGGCGAGATGGACATCTCGTTGTCATTGAGAACGACGATCAGCCCCTTTTTGAGGTGGCCGGCCTGGTTGAGCCCCTCAAAAGCGAGCCCGGAAGTCAGGGAGCCGTCGCCGATGACAGCCACCACCTTATCGCTTCCACCGACCGCATCCCTGGCGGCGACCATCCCCAGTGCAGCCGAAATCGACGTGCTGCTGTGACCGACATCGAACGAGTCATGAGGGCTTTCCTCGCGCTTAGGAAAACCGCTGAGGCCATCGACCTGGCGCAGGGTGCCGAAACGATCGAGGCGGCCGGTAAGGAGCTTGTGGGCGTAAGCCTGGTGCCCGACATCCCAGACAATTTTATCTTTCGGGGAATTCAACACCTTGTGCAGAGCGATACTCAGTTCGACAACCCCCAGCGAACTGGCCAGGTGTCCCCCGGTTCGGGAGACCGTGGAGACGATTTCTTCACGGATTTCCGCGGCCAGGACCTCCAACTCGGCCAGGCTCAGGTGCTTCAACTCGCTGGGACTTCTGAGGTTCTCAAGTATACTGCTCATTTATTACCCCTTTGGACTCTTTGATCGATTTCGGCATTTTCTACATACTGCGCCCGCGGCAGCCTCCACCGCGGGTTATGAACTCCTGTCGACGATATAATGGGCGATCTGGCGCAGCGGTTCCGCCGCCTCCTTGAAGGGCTCAAGCGCGTTGACGGCAATATCCCGCAATTCCAGGGCCCGCGCCCGGGCTTCTTCGATTCCCAGCAGGGCCGGGTACGTGGTTTTTCCCCGGGCCTGGTCACTGCCGATGTCCTTGCCGAGGGTGTCCTGATCCCCGACGATGTCGAGAACGTCATCAGCAATCTGAAACGCCAACCCGGCCGCTTCCCCATAGGTGGTCAGCGCCTTGAGCGCCGTCTCGTCTCCACCGCCGATCAGGCCCCCGCATTGGATCGCGGCGAGAATCAGCGCTCCGGTCTTGTGGGTGTGGATGTACTCGAGAGTCGGAAAATCAACCTCCCTGCCCTCGGATTCCATATCGACCACCTGACCACCGACCATCCCGAGGGAACCGGCACAGCGGGAGAGGGTGTGAATGACTTTAAGCTGTGTTCCGGGGTCGACATCCGGGTTGAGAACAGGGTTGGAGAGGAGGATAAATGCCTCGGTCAGCAGGGCGTCTCCGGCAAGAATGGCGATATCATCCCCGAACACCTTGTGATTGGTGGGGCGGCCGCGCCGGAAATCGTCGTCGTCCATCGCGGGCAGATCGTCATGGATCAGCGAATAAGTATGAATCATCTCCATGGCGCACGCTGCAGGCACCACCCTTGCGGCATTGCCGCCAACGGCTTCGCAGGCGGCGATCATCAGCACAGGCCGCACCCGCTTGCCTCCGGCGAACACCGAATAGCGCATGGCCTTGTGCAGGCTGGCGGGCAGGGTATCTTCACAGGGAAGGTAGGCCCTTAAAGCTTTATCGACCAGGGCCGTACGGTCTTTGAGATAAGCATTGAGATCCATGCAGGTTCTCCACGGGATATCGGGTTATGCATCACCAGCGTCGTCGATCACCGATAAGGTGCCATCCTTATCTTTGAGCAGGAGTTCAACGCGGGTCTCAACTTCATCGAGGTGTTTTTGACAGAGTGTCGCCATCTTGACACCCTCTTCAAAACAGCTCAGCGATTCTTCGAGAGAGAGGTCACCGGACTCGAGACTCTCAACGGCCTTCTCCAATGCGGACAGGGAAGCCTCGAACGGTTTGGTTTCAGACATAGCTCAGCCCCAGGTAAAAAGATCTGTAATTATGGCGAAGTCCCCATTGGGGAGTCAAGGTTTTTCCTCGGCAAGCAGGCTCATCAGGGCCATCGGATCGACACGGTCCCCGCGTAACTTCACTCCCCAGTGCAGGTGAGGGCCGGTCGACCGGCCGCTGCTGCCGACCTTTCCGAGGACATCCCCTTGACTCAGCAACTCCCCTCCGGAACAGGCTAACGAATCGAGATGCGCGTAAATGGAGAACAGCCCCTGACCATGGTCTAGAATAATGGTCTTTCCGGTATAGTAAAGCTCACCACTGAATACCACCTCGCCAGAGGCTGAGGCGTGCACCGGCGTACCGAGAGGGCTTCTGAAATCGATGCCGGCATGGGGTGACTTCGGTTTGCCGTTGAGAATCCGCCTCAGACCGAAGGGGCTGCTGACAGGGTCCCGAACCGGCAGTGCCACTGAGTCGAGGAGCAGCGCCGGGGTGGAAGTCGAAAAAAGGTCCTTCAGCACGGCCCTTTCCCGGCCGATGCGCTTTAGAATATCAGCAGCCTTGGGCGAAACCATCGACGGGGGGAGGGTCAGGCGTTCCTCCGGGTAAGAAGCAACCCGAATTTCGATGAAACTCTGGAAGGTCTCTATTTCACCCGAGGCCCGCGAGACCGTGACCGACACCGGGTAGCTCCCAGCAGCCGCGTCGATATCGGCTCCGAGCAGAGCCACCGCTCCTGAGGCCTGGGGCGAGAGATACAGGAGGCGACCGTTGTATTTCGCCACCGCCAGGGCAGGAGTCTCGCCATTCCAGCGCAGCAGAGCAGTCCCGCCTGCAGGAATGGCCCGCGGAACGATCTCAACCGAACCGGCATGAGCCAACAGGGGATAGAGGCCGAATACCAGCAGAAAGATGAAAAAACGCATTATTCCTCCGTCACCAGGGCTTTTACCTGACCGCGATGCAGGCGGATATCAAGACGGTCACCGCAACTCAGATCTTCGGCGTCGTGGACCGCCCGGCCGGTTTTTGCATCGAAGACAATGGCATACCCTCTCGACAACGTCTGCAGAGGTGAAAGGGTGTTCAGTCTGCCGCACAGCGAACCGAGAGACCTTCTCCGGTCGATCACAGCCGCCGCCATCGCCTGCTGCAGACGACGATCGAGGTCGGCATGCCGCAGACGCATCAGCTCGAGGGCCTGCCGGGGGGAACGAAGTCGGCTGCGCAGACCGCTGACCCGTTCCTTCAACAACCCGACCCGCCCTTTCATCTGGGCCGCCATGCGAAGGACAAGGTGATCGAGATGCCCTTCGAGTTCCAGGCGGCTTTTGGCGACCATCTCGGCGGCGGCGCTGGGGGTTGGAGCCCGCAGATCAGCGACAAAGTCGGCGATGGTAAAGTCAACCTCGTGCCCGACCGCCGATATAACCGGAATTTTCGAACCATGAATGGCCCGGGCCACGATTTCTTCGTTAAATGCCCACAAATCCTCTAAGGACCCTCCACCGCGACCGACAATGAGAACATCGGCGGTTGCCTCGCGATTGAGATCGGCGATCGCTTCGGCGATCTCCTGAGCGGCCCCCTCCCCCTGCACCCTGACCGAACGCAGCAACACCCGAGCTCCGGCCCCCCGGCGATTCAGCACGTGCAGCATATCGTGAATGGCGGCGCCGGTGCGGGAAGTCACCACACCGACGGTCCCGGGAAAAGCAGGCAGGGGCCGTTTGCGCTCCTGGGCAAACAACCCTTCTTCGGCCAGCCTGGCCTTGAGTTGTTCGAAGGCCAACTGAAGCTCGCCGAGTCCGGCGGGCACCAGGGCCTCTGCGACCAACTGCAACTCCCCCCGCTGAGGATAGAGGGTCATGCGCCCGGTGCAAATCACTTTCATGCCGTTTTCGGGACGAAACCGCAAAAGGCGGTTCTGACTGCGGAACATGACTCCTCTTACCTGGGCCTTTTGATCCTTGAGAGAAAAATAGTAGTGGCCCGAGGCCGGCGCAGAAAAATTGGAAATTTCCCCCTCGACCATCACCTCGACAAAGTTGTCTTCGACGACTTCACGCAACAGGGCCACCAGACGGGAAACGGATAGAACAGTCGGCATCAACACCCCCACTACATATTGTGGTTTAACATTGACATTATCCACGGCCTGCACTATATATGTGGATCATAAGTCTTTTCAAAGGAATCGCCATGTCTCGACCCTATGTCGTTACCATTTCCAGCGAAAAAGGCGGGGTGGGAAAAACCACCCTGGCGACCAACCTTGCCATCTACCTCAAAGCGCTGCACGAGGACCTGCCGGTCACCTTGTTGAGCTTTGACAATCACTTCTCCGTCGATCGCATGTTCCGCCTGGGGCGGTCTCAACCTTCAGGCAGTGTGCTGACCCTGCTGACCGAGAAGGAAACGGATCGGCTGGTCGAGACCGGCGAGTATGGTGTCCAGTATATCCCGTCGAGCAGCGAATTAAGCTCAATACGCGACACCATTGCGACCCCGTCCCACCTGGCCGAGATCCTCGCAGCCTCCTCGCTGCAGGGGATTCTGATCATCGATACCCGCCCCGACCTCGACATTTTTACCCAGAATGCCCTCTACGCAGCAGACCGGGTGATTGTGCCGGTCAAGGACGCGCCGTCACTCGAGAACTGCAAGCACCTGTACGACTTTTTTGACCGCCAGGGTCTTTCGCGCCGCCCGCTGCGCATCCTCCCCTGCCTGATAGACCAGCGCATTCATTACGACGGCCCGTTTCGAGACCCCTACCAGCTTCTCAAGGCCTATGCCATCAACCGCGGCTACCGCTGCCTCGAAGGGTTCATTGCCAAAAGCCCCAAAGTCGAGTCTTTGAACACCAACCCGGAGGGAAAGATCTACCCGGTCCTGACCCATGGCCGCGGAACCGATGTTCACGTTCAGCTGTCCCACGTGGCCCGCCAGGTCTACCTCTCCTCATTGGATAAGGAAGAACGCCGCCTCGAAGAGGTGGCCAGGGCCGAGGGGCTTAAAAAGATGCAGCGGGAGGAGGCCTACGCCCTGCGCCGCCAAAAACTCGCTTCGGACTGCCTTTACTGCGGGGCGGGGCTGGTCAACGAGAACACGATCGAAAACGCCGGGTTTTACTGCGAAACATCTGACGGGAAAGCAAGCGGATTTATAGAAGAAACATGTTTTTCCGACCTGGTGTTCAGCCACTTTTACCAGTCGCGCCGCGCCATTGCCGACGCCAGTCCCCTACGTGATTTATTTCGCGAATCGGCCCAGCGCTCCTATTTTGTGCTGCGCCGGGCCCCCAATACCAGGAATCACTACCGGCAGCAGCTCTCCTTCGGCCGTTTTGACGAGGCAGGACTGGAAGTCTCCCACAAAGTGATCGATCTCCCCCCGCCGGAGGCGACCCCCTCACCGCTGGCCCCGCTGCTGAAGAAAACGATCATGAATGGCGACGGGCGGCTTGGCAACGCTTTCCTGCTGGTGCGCCGGATCTGTGCCGATGTGGCCGAAGAAATTCTCTATGATCACCAATACACGAAATTTCAAGCCATCCTGAACAAGATCAGTACCCAGCTTCCCTCCGAATAGCCCGGCAGGTTAGTGCACAAGCAGTTGCGAAACGGGCACCACCTCGATATTGCGATTTTTGATATAGGCGGCTTCGCGGCGTAGTGCCTCGAGGGTTTCGGGGTGGGGATGACAGATGCCGATGGCCTGCCCCGTCGTCTCTGCAACGCGCACAAGTTTTTTTATCTGCCTGGCGATCAAATCGACATTCTGAACATTATCGAGAAAAACATCCCGCCGTGCGGTGGGCACCCTCGCCTTGCGCGCCTGTTCAAAAGCGACCGAATTCGGGCTGGTGCGGCTGTCAACGAAAAAAAGTCCGGCCTCCCGCATGGCCTCGATCACCACCGACATCCCCCGGGCGTTTTCGGTAAATCCTGACCCCATATGATTGTTGCCTCCGACGGCATAGGGGACCCGGGTCAAAAACCCCTGAAACCGGCGGCGGATTTCTTCGGGACTGTGCTTGAGCAGCAAGGCATCGCTGCCGGGGTTCACTCCGGGATACCCCTGCGGTTCCATAGGGATATGGATCAGAACCTCCCGCGCGGCATCATGCGCCACCTTGGCGACCCGGGCGGCGTTGGGAGTCCCGGGCAGAATGGCGAAGGTCACCGGAAGATCCATTTCGGCAAGAGCCCGGGCGGTGGCAACGCTCCTGCCGAGATCATCCACCAGGATGGCGATTCGTGGGCCGGTCTTGGGTGGTGGGGGCGGCTTGACCACCGCCGGCGGATTGAAAAAAACAAGGTAAACAACCCGGTCTCCCAGGTAGACGAGTATGGTGTTCTGGCCGCGCTGCCCTTCGACAAAGGCCCGGGACGAAACCCTGCGTGAGCGGTTCTGGAGCGTTTTGACGATCTGCTCGGACGGATAGGACGCCCGGATATCAAAACGCCGGACCCCGTTGGTCTCCTGATAGGCGACCTGGGACAGGGAGACACCGCTGCGCAACAGAAAGCTGTCGATCTCAACCTTCAGGTCTTCAAGCACCAAGGCTCGATCTTCCACATCGGTTACGGGGATCGAGGGTGGAGCAGGCTTGAGGCCGTCCCGAACGTACGAAAGAAGGATCAGGCTCAGCAGGAGAAACAAGACAAGCCCCAGGGAAACGAGAAGAACTTTGAGCTGCTTTCCGCTGGACTTTTTTGGGGAACGCTTGCGACGACGGCTGTTTTTATTGGCTGGCATACTTCAGGTCATAAAAAGGGGGGATTCGCATCCCCCCGTCTCTGGAAAAATTTTTCATCATGCCGCAGGCTGGCTGATCCCTTTGAAGACATGCCATCCTTTGAGTAGGTCGAGGGCACGCATCAGCTGATAATCGTCGTGATCCTCAGCCTCCAGGTCAAAGTGCCGCGATTCCGGTTCGGCAATCCTATCGACAGGAGGCGCCTGGATTTCGAAGTGATTCTTAAGGTCTTTCTCACGAAACTGCGCCTGAGGCTCTGCATCTTTGAGCTCCATTTGGGCAACGACAATGTCAGGGATGATGCCGCGAGCCTGAATCGAGGTGCCTTTGGGCGTGTAGTAGCGGGCTGTGGTCAGCCGCAGCCCCGAGTCATCGCTGAGGGGGATGATGGTCTGAACCGACCCCTTGCCGAAACTCTGAGTTCCGAGAATCACCGCCCGGTTGTGGTCCTGAAGCGCTCCGGAGACGATTTCAGAGGCGCTGGCGCTCCCCCCGTTAATCAGCACGACCATGGGGTAATCGGGTTCCGTTCCCCCCTCGTAGGCGGTGAACTTCATTTTGCTCCCCCCCTCGCGGCCGTCAGTGTAGACAATTAACCCGTCGCGCAGGAAAGTATCGGAGACCTTAACCGCCTGGTCGAGAAGCCCCCCAGGATTATTGCGCAAATCGAGGATCAGCCCGTTGATACGTCCGCCGTTCTCGGCCCGCAACTCCTCTAGAGACCGACTCAGGTCCTCGGCGGTACTCTCCTGAAACTGGGTGATTCTCACATAACCGTACCGATCGTCAAGGGTTTTGGCCTTGACGCTCATGATCTTGATAATTTCACGCGTCAAGGTAAACTCCTTCGGCCGGTCGAAGGAATCCCGCATGATCGTGATGGAAATGTCGGACCCCTTCGGGCCGCGCATCAGCTTGACCGCGTCCATGATTCCGAGGTCCTTGGTGATCTTGTCCTCGATCTTGACGATCTGATCCCCGGCCTTCAAGCCGACGCGATGGGCCGGGGTATCCTCGATCGGCGAAACGATGGTCAGAACGCCGTCACGGATGGTAATTTCGATGCCAAGCCCCCCGAACTCCCCTCGGGTATCGACCTTCATCTCCTTGTAGACATCCGGAGGCATAAAGGACGAGTGGGGATCGAGCGTCGCCAGCATGCCGTCAACCGCGCCGTAAATCAGCTCTTTCATGTCGACTTCTTCAACGTAGCTCTTGCGAACGATCGAAAGGACATCGGAGAAGAGACGGATATCTTCGTATTCCGAACGGGCTTCTGCCGGCAGCGGAAGGTGGACCTGGTCGATGGAGAACCATCCCAGCAGGACAAATGCCAGGAACAGAACGAGGACCTTCGACCATCTGGTGATGAACATATTTTATCCTCCGAAGTAGGAAAAAGTCAGCGTTTAGCCAGCCATTCCGAGGGATTGAGCGGGGTTCCCCGGCGTCTGATTTCGAAATAGACAACCGGGCTTCCTGATGCCCCCGCAAAGGCTACGGTCGCCCCTCTGGTGACCTCATCACCCACTTTCCGGGTGAGACGAGAGGCCTGGGCATACAGGGTATAGTAACTGTCGCCGTGGTCTAGAATCAGCAGGTGCCCGTACCCCTTGAACCAGTTGGCGAAGATAACCTTGCCGTCCCACACCGCCTGAACCGGATGTTCACCGGAGACGGCGATTTCAAGACCGTGGCTCTGATACATGGTGCCGAGTTCGGCATGTTTTCGGGTTCCAAAACCGACCTCCACCCGACCGGTTACAGGCCAGGGCAGCCGCCCCTTCTGATCGATAAAAAGTGACGATTTTTCAGTATACTCCGGGGTCTTTGACGATTCAAGTTTTTTGACCAGAGACCCCAGGCGGGCGGCCTTTTCCTTGAGTTCAGTCAGCTGACCGGCCAGAAAGCTGCGGTCCTTTCTGGCCTGGGCCAGCAGCTGCTGCTTGAGACTTGCGGCCCGGTTCAGGCTCTTCTGGTTTTGTTTGGTTTCAGCAACAAGCCTCTGCTGTTGCAGCCGAAGCTGTTCTTGAGACTTCAGGGCCTCCTTATGCCTGGAAAGCTCAATTCGAAAGTCGTCCAGCAGCGTCTTGTCCCGACGTACGATTCGCCCGAGGAAGTCGTAATCCTCGGCGAGGCGTGCGGCGCTTTGGGAACTGAACAGGGAGGCGATAAAGCCCATATCGCCCCCTTTGTAAAGAGCGACAAGACGTTTTTCAATCTTCGGCTTGAGGGCCTTGATCGAATCGGCGCTTTTAGCTGCCCTGCCGCGGGCGGCCTCGGCCTCTTTCTCCAGGCGTTTCAGGCTTTGGTCCTGCTCCTTCGCCCTTTGCCTGATTCTGGAAACCTGCCGCTCCACCGTTTTAAGATCGTTCTTGATCGACCTCTCAAGCGCCTTCTTTTCTTTCAAAGAACGGGTCGCCCTGGCAATCCGCTCTTCAATGGCCTGAAGAGTGTCCCGGGTTTCATCGAGATCTTTGGCGGCATAGACAGTACCGGCCGCGGCCCAGAGGAGCATGACCGAAGCCACAACAAGCGCCATGGCTAAAAACCGCATTTGACTGGATCGCATAGCCACTGCGCTTAAATCCGGACAAATTTCCGCAGCGATATCAAACTGCCGAATACGCCGAGGAAGGTTCCGGCAGAGACCAGAAACAGCTGATAGGAAACCGGCAGAAAGATGATGCTCCCTCCGCCAGAGGCCAGGAGCAGTGCAGACAGCCCGTCCCTCAGGACCACCTGAAAAACAAGGTAAGAGCCGCCCAGCGCGATCAGCCCCCCCAACGCCCCCTGAATCGCCCCTTCGATCAAAAAGGGCGTCTTGATAAACATCGACGTGGCCCCGACCAGACTCATGATTTCCAGCTCATCGCGGCGCGCATACAAGGTTAAGCGAATGGTGTTGGAAATAATCAACAGGGCTGAAAAGACAAGAAAGCCTCCCAGAACCGCTCCGATCAATCTCAGCAGCAAAACGAATGAATCGAATTTCTTCACCCACTCTCCGCCAAATCGCAGATCTTTCAGACCGAGGTCGCCCTGCAGTCTGGAGATCACTCCATCGATTCCGGCCTGATTCTGATAGGGGGGATGTAGGGATATTTCGAAGGAAGATGGCAGGATGTCAGAACCGACTCCTTCCAGGAGCTCGGCATTCTGGGCCATCCGCTTTTTAAACCGGACCAAAGCCTCTGTTTTGGAAACAAACCGGACACCTTTCACCTGGGAAAGGGAACGAATATCCTCCATCAACTCGTTGCGCCCCCTGGTACCCGGGTCGGTATCGAGGTAAGCCACGATGGCCACATCCTTGCTCCAGTAGGCGGTCAACTGCTGAACGTTGAGGACCACGATGACGAAAAAGGCCATCAGGGTCAGAGCCACCGAGGCCGTGGCGATGGCCACCGCACAAAGCAAAGGGCACTGCCTCATGTTGCGCAGAGCCCGCCTAAAAAAGTAAATCAACCGCTCCAGCAATGTACGAACCTCTTTGCCCGGGTATTTAGGGGGTACGATCTTCGACGATACGGCCATTTTCCAGAGAAATGATCCGTCGGGGAAAACGTTGAATCATCCCACGGTCATGGGTTGCCAGCAGCACGGTCGATCCTCGAGCGTTGGCGATTTTGAAAAGTTCGACAATTTCCAGGGTCGCCTCAGGGTCCAGATTGCCGGTCGGTTCATCGGCCAGCAACACCAGCGGGTCGACCACCAGGGCCCGGGCGACAGCCACCCTCTGCTGTTCGCCACCCGAGAGCTCGAGGGGGTAGCGCTGCAGCTTGTGCTCAAGCCCCACCAGTTTGAGGGTCTGGTAAACCTTCTTGCTTACCTCGAATCGTTTCTTACCGAGAATTTCCAGGGGAAAGGCCACATTCTCAAAGACGGTTCTTGAATTCAGCAGTTTGAAGTCCTGAAAAATGACCCCGATGTTCCTGCGCAGATGGGGGATCTTCCGTACTCCCATCCGGGTGACATTCTGACCATTGATAAGAATCTGGCCGCGACTCGGTTTCTCGGCCGCATAGAGCATCTTGAGCAGGGTCGATTTCCCCGCCCCGGAGGGGCCGGTAATATAGGCGAATTCCCCCCTGGAAACCTTCAAATTGAGATCCTGCAGGGCAGCGGAATCTTTACGGTACGCCTTGCAGACGTTATAGACCTGAATCATCCTGCCCTACCACTCATTGTAGGCAATGCCGTTGAGACCGACGCGATCACTGACACTGCGAAAGTCGTAACAACCGCCGGCGGCAAGTTCACCATCTTCGGACGGTTCAGGGGGAATGCAGTCCCATTCGGTATCGCCGGTGAAAGGGTCTCTGGGGATCGCCCGAATATATCTTTTGGAAACGAGAGAATCGAGACTGTCCGGGTATGTGGCATTATCGGCGTAGTAGGCATCCGTCGCCTGCCGCATCTGGTACAAGTCTTCCATCAGTACGGATTCTCTCGCCTTAATGGTACTGCGCTTGTAGCTCGGTACGGATATGGCCGCGAGAATTCCGATAATGGTCATAACAATCAACAGTTCGATCAGTGTGAATCCCTGCTGATGTTGTAATCGTTTGTTATTCATACTCCCAAGTCTACCATGTGTTATGGGGGGTTCCATCCAGGCCCAGATTGTAACTCTGGGAAAATACATCGTACACGTCCTGCCCTCCCCAGACCGTCGAATCGAAATCGTCGGCATAGGAGCGCATCCCCCACCCGTCATCGTACTGATCAAACGGGTCTTTGGGGATTCTGCGAAGATATTTTTTGAGGATTTTATCCGGCCCCCCCCAGTCCACGCCCTCGACGAGAAGCTCCAGGTCCTCGGGGTAGCCGGACTCACCAACAGTCGCTCCGCCAGGTAGAGTATTCTCCTTCACCGCCTTGTCATAGTCGACCTTGTAATTGTCGATAGCGGTGCGGATTTGCCGCAGAGCCCGGCGCAACTCGATTTCCTTGGTGCGCTTGACGGTGACCTCGGCAACGGGGAGGATGGCCGCAGCGAGCACAGAAAGGATGGCCATAGTAACGACCAGCTCGACCAGCGTCAACCCCCGTTGACTATGCACAAGCCACCTTCCCATAACGCTCTAGCGCACCTCGATGTCAAAAACAGCGGCCTCGGGGTGAATCCGCCTGCCGGCAGGGTTGCGAAAATTGACGCGGTCAAACCTCAGAGTTCCCTTACCCGCCCTTTGGGCCTTGAAGACCAGACGGAACAGGCTGCCGCCACCGTTGGCACCGCTGCCGCCCAGGCTCTGCTTGTGGCCGACAATCATCTGTCCTTTTTTCTGGTCGGTGCTTGCGGTAAAGACGGTGGCCTGATCTCCCTGCTTAAGAAAACCGGCTTCTTCGGCACGGACAAATTCGAAAAGGCCGGCATCAAAAGAGACAAACATGGGGGCACTGTAGAGACTCGTCACTTCATCGACCATGACATCCAAGGTCACTTCATCCCCGGCATTGACCAGGGCCGGCCCAGAAAAGAACAACCTTCCGCCCGCCGCTGCCGAGGCGACCGGGGCAGCGGGGACAGCAACCTGGCGGACCGGTTCAGGCTGCACCGGCACCGCGACAATCGCGGGTCTCGGCGCAGCGGCGGCAGGCGTCCCGGGATCAGGGGCGCGAGCTACCGGAACAGCAGCCACGGCGAGCGTGCCGGTTCCCCGTTCTGCATCGGGCGCGGCCATCCCCGCAGGACTCAGGGCGGGCGCCGCAGCCACTGGGGCCTCCTCCAGTTCCGGTTCGAAAAAGGCGAAGGAGCCGAAATTGGGACCGTTTTTGAGGGCATCCTCACCGCCGGACCAGATGCTGGCGACATCCGGCATGGGCATTTCAAGCTTTCGGACGATGTGCGGTGTGATGGAAAGAAGGATCTCCCGCTTGTTCGAAGAATGACCAATACTCGACAGAAGCTTGCCGAGCAGGGGAATGTCTCCAAGAAAAGGAAAGGACGTTTTTTCCTTCGAATTTTCATCGCGCAGCAGTCCGCCAATAATGGTTTGCTCACCGTCCTTGAGAATCAGAGCCGTGGTGGCATTGGCAGTATTGATGAGCAGCGGAACGGTCCCGCTGTCTAACTCGGCGAGCTGCGTAGCACTGCTCACCTCAACGCTCAACTTCGTAACAACGGTATTGTCAAGTTGAATACTTGGCTCAACATCGAGCTTGACACCAACATCGACATACTGAATATTTTCCGAGGTCTGATCCCCATTGATGGTAACGGAAATCACCGGTTCACGGCTTCCGATATGGACCTTGGCTTTCTCCTTGTTTTTAACACGGATACTGGGGTTCGCCAGAATCTCCGAGTCCGACTGACTTTTTTTGAAATCATAGGTGGCCGTCGGCAGGGTATAGAAGGTCTGCAGATTATTCAGAGATTGAATAAAGCGGGTGCCCCCCTCCGCCCCATCGATCGAGAGTCCGGGGGCCAGAGTATCGAAGAGAATATTTCCAGACCCATCTTTAGCCCAGCCGACACTGGTCGAATATTTGCTCAGCTTGGGGCCGATATCCATATCTTTAGTATGGGTTACTTCCACCAACTCCAGGTCGAACATAACTTCCGAATCGGCCCGATCGGCCGATTCAAGAATCTGCTGGGCCAGCTGGATAACCTGCGGCTTGTCACGGACCACCAGAGCGTTCAGTTCTTCATGCACGTAGATCTTGCGCAGCTGCAGCATAGTGCGCAGCATGTTCACCGCTTTTTTGGCGTCGATGTTGGACAGGTAGAAGGTCTGAATGATCTGGTCTTCGTACTGCTTGATCTTGTCCTTGGTGTCGGCATAGAGAATAATCGTTTTGCTGTTGAGAACCTTTTTCTGCAGCTCATTCATTTTCAGCAACAGTTCGAGCGCCTGGGAAAAGGTTCCGTTTTCCAGCGAAATGGAAACATTCCTATCCCGAAGGTCTTCATCGAAAATGAAGTTAATTCCGGAGAGCTGGGTCAGGATATTGAAAACCTCCCGTAGCTTGGCGTCACTGAAGGCCAGGTTGATCGGCTTATTTGATTCCACATCCAACTCGAAACCATCGACCATGGTGACACGATGCTGCCTTACATCCTCCAGCAGCGAAAGTGCCTTGGGATTGCCGGGACTGATTTCCAGGGCCTGGTTGAGCCGGCTTTTAGCCTGGGACAGCCGGCGGGCCTTGTAGAGTTCTTCGGCTTCCGCGATAAGCCCCAGAGCCTGAATCAGGCTCTCGGTCATCTCGACGTCCTGCGAGGCGACCTCCAGGCTCGGATCCAGAGACTGGGCCAGCCGGAATTCGTTCAGGGCTTCTGGATATTTTTCCTTTTCCAGCAGGGCGCGCCCCTTGTCGAGATGAACCCAGGCCGCCTTGCCTTTAGCCTTGAGCCAGCTCATGCGGTAGTCGCGGCTTTCAGGGCTGCGGGAGAGAGCCTCTGAGTACTGGGCCACGGCCTCGTCATAGCGGCCTTCGAGATACAGGCTCTGTCCAGCTTTAAACGCTTTGGGACCGGCACAGCCCCCCAACAGGGCCGCCGCGATCAACACAAGAAAAACCCTGCAAAACAACTGCTTAGTCATGGACTCCCTCTTTATCCGGCGAACCTTCGTCCCCGGCCTCATCAGTATCGAGCTCACCGTCCTCGAAAGGAACGTCATCTCCATTGTCATTCATGAAATCATCAGGCACAACAGGCCGGTCGGGCATGGCCCTCGGCCGGGCCCTGAAAGGACTGGCCGGAGGGGGTGAAAAACCGGCGGGGGGAGGTTTGGCAGCCGCCATTTTCAAAGGGAGGTGAATCGGTACCGGCCGGTCGGCCAGCTTGATCACCACCTCATCTGCAGTCAGATCTTCGATATAATACGCTTGGCCCGGACCAAAACGGGACCCTTTTTTGACGACAAAGAGGCTTTTTCCCGAGGAGAGAAAGACCTTGCTGTCCTTTTCCGTCTGCAGGTAGCCGAGAACGTTCAATCGCACGGCCGGTTTCGGCGCCACGGCAGGGCGCGGCATCACCGGCCTTGGAGCCACCGGCGTAGCCCGTTGGACGGGCTTCGGTTTGGGAGGCGGGGGCTTTGGGATGCTCAGCTGAAAAAGATCGCGCTTCGGCTCGCCAAAAGCCTCGACCCCACGGTCGAGGAGAGCCTCGACCCCACGGTCGAGGAGATCAAGCTGAACCACGTATTGCTCCAGGTCCCCCTTGGGGGCCCGGCCCTTTTCTGCCGCCCCCTGCCCCCGTGACGCACGTCCAGATTTTCTTCCCGGTTCCGGGACCGGGGTGGGCCAGAAGGCATACAGCAGAGCGAAACACAGCCCCACCAGTAAAACGCCAAGAAGTATTTTCTGCTTGTTCATAACACCTCTTTTCGAAAGAGGGTAGAAAAACGCAGGCTCAGGCTGACGTCTCCCCGGGCCGAATCGGCCTCGCCGGTCAGGCCGATTTGCTCCATGGTGATCAGCCGGTCGGATTGCTCCAGGGAATAGACAAACCTCTTTACCTGCTTGTATTTGCCTGTGACGGAAAAGACCAGGGAATACCGCAAGAAATCGCGTCCCTCAATGGGCTGGGGGTCATAATTGATCTGATCGATGCCCAACTCGGCCGATGTGGCCAGGTCAAAAAGCTCCTCGATCAAACCGGTCAATCCAGCCCGCGGGGGAATCCTTTCGACAAAGATTCCGAGATCGTCCTGGGCCCGCCAGAAAACCGCCTGCGCCTGACCGGAGTCCTGGCTCCCCGCCCGTTGTTTGCGCACCTCGTTCTGTACTTTGATAAAACGCCGCTCGAGCCCTTCGAGACGCGGCGACAGAAAGTACTGCAGGCCGAGGAAGACCAGACAGTTCACAATAAGGAGCACGGCGATCAACAGGGGGATTTTTTTATTCAGGCGCCAAGCCGCCAGCAGGAGCGATTCTTTATTCATATGACAGAGCCCCCCTGATGAGGATCGAGTATTTGATCACCTGTTGGCCTGCGGCCCCATCCTGGCGAGACTGGCTCAACAGGTAGACATCGGTGAAGTCGGGGGAAAGAATCAACTGATCGAGCAAAACCCGGAGGTCTGTAACTGTTTTGGCATCACCTTCAATCCGCAGCGAACCCTCTTTATAGTCCGGTTTCAGCTGTCTCAGGCGGACCCGGTCGGGCACAACCTTTTCCAGGCGATCGAGGAGTTCGGTCCAGCGAAAAGAATCGCTGGAGAGGATGTCATTGGCAAAGGCAACGTCGGCCAAAAGACGGTTCTGCTGCCGGGCGTCGAGTTCTTTTCGCGTCGTTGCCGCCTGCTGGGCCTGTTCGGATTCAAGCCCCGCCAGATGTTGCCGAACCTGTCCCTCATGCCTCAGGGTCTGAAGGCTGGAAAAGACGTTGATCATGAGCAAACAGGTCAGTGCCGCAATGACGATGGCATACCCGAAGTAGAGCGCCCGGCGATTAAGGTATGAACGGCTGGCCAGATTGAGAGTTAGTTTCATGCCAGGAACCTCACATCATCCTTTCGGCAGCACCGACAGCCGCAGCGAAATCTTTCGATTTTTCGGGCGGCAAAAGCCCCGGGGTGTCGGCAATGCGTTCCAGCTTGGGATCAAGAAGCACCACGTCCCGTTCGAAAGCGGCCTTAATGGCCTCAAGCAGGGCCGAATGATCTTTCCAGTCGGTATGCAGAAAAATCCCGGCACGGCGAAAGCCGGGATAGCTCTCGCGGATGGTGGCAAAAGAGAGGTTGATCTCCTTATAGACCTCGGCCGGGTCCATCATGACATTCCGGTATCGGTGCAGGCAGGGAATCCTTCCCTGGAAGAACTGCATATTGAGCATCCTGCCATCGACACCGACAAAGACAAAATCCTCGCCCAGGTCGAGGCGGGAGCGGTAGTAGTTAAACAGGTTCAAGGAATGAAAATCGACGACGACGGCATGATAGCCAGCTTCGGCCAGGCAGTCCTCGTATTGGAGAAGCACGTTGCGTGTCATTAACGAGACCGCCAGACGATAGCGCCCGGTTTCGGTCTTTTCCAGAATCTGGTAATCGAGCTGAATGTCCCGGGGATCGGCCGGCAAACTTTTCTTGAGTTGCCATTTGATCACTTCGAATCCCTCCTCGCGGGATTTAAAAGCGCTTTCCACCTCGGTGAGCATGAATCTGCCGATCGGGTCAGGCAGCGAAAGGGCGATGCGATCTTCTTTGCAGGAAAGGGGGTTGAGGACTTCCCTGATCGATTCGACAAACCTGGGGCGATCCAGGATATTCTCCTCGCGAACGGAGGTAAGCCAGCTCCCCTTGGGCAGGGGAACGCTGTTGGCTCCGACCAGAATGCGCCCCCTGCGGCTCTGGCGACGCAAAGCGACGGCTCTGAGTTCTTCACCACTGATGTCGAGGCTGATAAAATTTCGGCGAATCACGGTCAGTCCATCCGTTCGACAAAGGTTACCCGGTTGACCTCCCTCAAGGTGGTCAGGCCGGCAAATACTTTTTCCATGGCGGATTCTCGCAAAAAGGTGGTCCCTGCGGCCCTGGCAGCTTTTTTAAGCTGCGATATCGGCTCTTTTTTAATGATCAACTCGCGCATTTCATCGTCGACGCCAAGAAGTTCGACAATCGCATTACGCCCGCGGTATCCCATACCGTTGCACTCCTTGCAACCGGCGCCTTCATAGAAGATGTGATCCCGATATTTCTCATAACTCAGTCCCGACTCTTCAATCGTCTCGCGATCGTGGCGCACCTCGGTTTTGCAGGAAGGGCAGATTTTTCGGACCAGGCGTTGGGCCGCTACCACATTCAGGCAGGAAACAAAGTTGTAGGGATCGATTCCCATATGCAGGAAACGGCCAAGAACGTCAAATACGTTGTTGGCATGAACGGTGGTAAAGACGAGATGCCCAGTGAGAGCGGACTGCACGGCAATCTGGGCCGTTTCCGAATCGCGGATTTCACCGACCATGATCTTGTCAGGGTCGTGACGTAGAATCGACCGCAGTCCCCGGGCAAAGGTCAGCCCTTTCTTCTCATTGACAGGAATCTGAACGATCCCTTTGAGCTGGTACTCAACCGGGTCTTCAATGGTGATGATTTTCTCTTCTTCAGTATGAATTTCGGAGAGAGCACCGTACAGGGTGGTGGTTTTGCCACTGCCGGTCGGTCCGGTAACCAGAACCATCCCGTACGGCTCCCGAATAAGGCGGCGAAACCGGGTCAACTCCCTCTCGCTGAAACCTAGCGAGTCGAGGGTCAGCCCCTTGAGGTCCGAGGCGACGGACTCCTTGTCGAGAATACGGATGACGGCATCCTCGCCGAAGCTGCTCGGCATGATGGATACCCGAAAATCGATCGAGCGACCGCCGATCCGTACTTTGAAGCGACCATCCTGCGGGATGCGCCGTTCGGAGATATCGAGCTCGCTCATAACCTTGATACGCGAAATGATCGGCCCCTGAAAACGGCTGTCCAGCGGTTCGGTGGCACGGAAAAGAACTCCGTCGATGCGGTACCGGATGACCACCCCATCAATAGTCGCCTCGATGTGGATATCGCTGGCCCGTTTGTTGAGGGCATCGAAGAGCGTTGAGTCGATAAGCCGGATTATCGGGCTGGTATCGTCGGTTATTTTCTCGAGAGAAAGAACCTCTTCCCCTTTGTCCGTTTCCTTAACCAGTTGCAGTTTGAAATCTTCGGAGACTTCATCAAGGACCTGCTTGGAGCCTTCGGCCTGCTCGAGAATACGAATAATCTTTTTTCGGGACGCCACTCGAAGCACCAGGGTAGTATCGAGGAGCATCTCCAGACTTTCACGGGTGGAGATATCCGTGGGGTCGGCGATGGCGATGACCATGTGATCTTCGCTTTTGCTGATCGGAAGAAACTGGTATCGCGAAGCCATACCGGCGGGCAGAGAGGCCAGCAATTCGGCGTCGGGCACAAAGCCCTCCAGATCGAAACACTCAAGCTGAAACTGCTCGGCCAGAGCCTGGGCCAACACCTCGGAGGGGTAAAAACCCTCTTCGAGGCCGGCACTGCCGAAATTCAGCCCTTTTTCATGCATTTTCTCGAGAATCAACCCGATTTCGGCCGGGGTGATAGCCCCCATGCTGACCAAAATTTCACCAAGTTTTTTGCGCTCGTAACTCATCCGGGGTACGCTCCGAGAAATTTAATTAACTGTGCCGGCGAGCTGAAAAATGGGGATGTACATCGCCACGATAATACCGCCGATCAGAAGCCCCATGGCGAGCATCATAATGGGCTCGATCATGGTGGTCAGGCGATCCAGCCGCCTTTCGACCTCCCCTTCATAATACTCGGCCACGTCATTGAGCATATCGGCAAGAGCCCCTGTCGTCTCCCCGACACCAATCATACGCAGAGCCAACACGGGGAAGAAGCTGGTCTGCTCAAGAGAGAGTGAAATGCTCATCCCCTCTTCGACCTTACGGATAGCGCTCGTCAGCAACTTTTCAAGGTGCCGGTTATTCAGCGTCCCCCTGGCCATTTGCATCGCCTGAACGGCGGGGATGCCACTGGCAAGGGTGGTCGCAAAGGTTCGGCAAAACGAGGACAACGCGTAATCGACGAACATGCCACCGAAAAAAAAGAGGCGAATTTTGAAACGATCAAGCAATAAGGCTCCTTTTTCGGTGCGAAAAAAGAGCCTGGCAAGCAAAACGCCTACAACGGCCAACGGAATGGTCAGCGGCAGACTGCGGGTCAACTCTTCGGCCACAAAAATCAGCACCCTGGTAATCCACGGCAGCTGCGCATTGGCGTCAGCATAAATCTGGGTAAAGCGGGGGACGACAAACAACATCAGAAAGAGCACGACGGTAATGACAGCCGCACTCAAAATGACCGGATAAAAGGCCGCCCCCTTGACCCTGGCTTTGAGGGCCTCGACCCGCTTCTGGTATAGGATGTATCTGCCAAGGGTAACAGGCAGGTCACCGGTTCGCTCGCCGGCTTTGATGGAGGCCACGTAAAGGTGGGGGAAAATTCGCGGGAACTGCCCGAAGGCTTCGGACAGGGCGCTTCCCCCTTTGACACTCTGTCGAATCTCACGGAACATGTCAAGAATCCGACCTGATTCCATGCGGTCGATGATGGTGTCGAGAACCTGCAGAATGGGCAATCCTGAACGCAACAGGACCAGCAGTTCCTGGTTAAAGGACAGAAAGCGTCTACCGCTGAACTGGGAACGACTGCCTTCCTGACTGGCGAAGAACTGCAACGGCCGCTTTTTAATAATAAAGACGTGAAAACCCTGCTCTTCCAGGCTTTCACGGAGCAGGTCACGATTAACCGCCTCGAAGTCCTTCTCAATGACGCGCCCGTCAGCGGTCCCTATTTTGCATCGGAAGCAAGCCATAATCCCCGTAAGTTATCACATTCTGGGACGTTAAGAAAGCAAAACACAAAGAGCGATTCAATGCCGTTGCGCCACCTAGATTCTACCACAAGACCCGCAACCAGACGAATCAAGCAAACACCGGGCCACCTTGCCGCAACTGAAAAATCAACAAGACCAACAACTCAAAAATTCCCATAAAAAAAGAGCGACTCCAGAATGGATCGCTCTTTTTCGAAATTATGGCGGGGCTGACGGGACTCGAACCCGCGACCTCCGGCGTGACAGGCCGGCGTTGTAACCGACTCTACTACAGCCCCTGAATTCCTGCGTACTACAACCGTATGTTGTTCATTTATTTGGTGGGCGAAACAGGGATCGAACCTGTGACCCTCGGCTTGTAAGGCCGATGCTCTCCCAGCTGAGCTATTCGCCCTTGTGTAATGGCGGGGCTGACGGGACTCGAACCCGCGACCTCCGGCGTGACAGGCCGGCGTTGTAACCGACTCTACTACAGCCCCCTTTTTCATAAGGTAACGATCAACAGCGGAAAAAAGACACACTTCTCCGCCTCTCGCTACCCTTACTGCCCCCTACGACAACAAAGAGCGGTAAACTTAGTTTACGGCGTCCTTGAGTGCTTTTCCAGCTTTGAACTTGGGGGTATTGGCTGCAGCGATCTCGATCTTTGCGCCAGTCTGTGGGTTTTGGCCGGTGCGTGCGGCGCGCTGGCCTACGCTGAAGGTGCCGAAGCCGACAAGAGCGACCTTTTCACCAGCCTTAAGAGCCTCGGTAACAGAGTCCGTAAAAGCCTTCAGAGCCTTTTCGGCATCAGTCTTGTTGATTCCCGCCTTTTCAGCAATCGCATTGACAAGATCTGCTTTAGTCACAACATACCTCCAGTAATTAGGAATGGTTTATACCCTGCTAATGCCTGACCGATTCTTCGGTACGCTCAACGTACGCGGGGCCAGAGGTCATGGGGGCTATCGGCATGGTGACCATCAGCGCCTCTTCTATGACCTGGTCCATATGCGAGACAGGAATGACGGTTAACGACTTCAAGATCTGCGCAGGCACCTCTTCAAGGTTTTTTTCATTGTCCTGCGGGATAAGAACCTTGGTAATCCCTGCACGCCTAGCTGCGAGCAGCTTTTCCTTCAAACCGCCTATGGGTAGAACCCTGCCCTGCAGGGTAATTTCACCTGTCATGGCCAGAGAACTGTCCACCGACTGGCCGGTAAGGGCCGAGGCCAGAGCGGTCGCCATGGTGATCCCTGCAGACGGCCCATCCTTGGGAATGGCGCCCTCAGGCACATGGATATGCAGATCGAGCTGGTGATAGAAATCCTTATCGAGGCCAAGCTCCTGCCAGCGCGAACGCACGTAACTCATCGCCGCCTGGGAAGACTCGCGCATAACCTCACCGAGCTTGCCGGTAACCGTAAGCTTTCCCTGACCGGGAAGGACGACGGTCTCAATGGTCAGCATTTCTCCGCCGACCTC
>CALZIC010000003.1 GCA_945787285.1 uncultured Desulfuromonadales bacterium | reverse complement strand
TGCGGCCGGTGCGTCGGCGGCTGCCGCAAAATCCATTGTCCCTATTGTGGCCACGAGAATCCTGCCACACCCAAATACCTGAGACGTTTTGCCCAAAAGCAGGACGGCACCAAGAAGGATTGAAACAATGAAACTTTCTGAAAAGGCCGAAGAGATTCTCGAGGCGCTGTGGATCGCCACCGAAGAAGAGGGGGACAATGCCGCCCATCTCAGCACCCTCGGGGTCAGCCCTGACGACGAGGCGCTGCAGCAACTCGACCGCATGGCGTACGTGGAAGTTAAGGACGAGCGCGTCTATCTGCGTCATGAAGGGCGCGCCGATGCCCGCATGACCGTCAGGCGCCACCGTCTGGCCGAACGGCTGATGATGGATGTATTGGACCTCAAAGGCGATTCCGGCGACGAAAAAGCCTGCGAGTTCGAACATCTGCTCTGTCAGGGCGTCGACACCAAACTCTGCACCCTGCTCAACCACCCCACCACCTGTCCCCACGGCAAGCCGATCCCTCCGGGCGACTGCTGCGAGGCCGCCCGCCAGGAAGGGGAGACCGGTGTCGTCGCTCTCACCGAACTCAAAGCCGGCGAAAAGGGAGAGATTGCGTATCTCTCCACCGCCGACCCGAAAAAGATGCAGAAGCTGATGAGCATGGGGGTGCTTCCCGGCAACAACCTGCTCCTCAACCGCACCTATCCGACCTACATCTTCAAGGTGGTTAACTCCGAGTTTGCCGTCGATGAGGACCTGGCGCGGGAGATTTTCGTACGCAAGGGGTAGGGGGGCCATACAACCGGAAAACACAAAAAGGGAAGCGGCAGACGCTTCCCTTTTTTGTATATGCCCAAGGGGGCCTTTCTATTTTTCCCTGTCGTGGTTCCGGCCGAAGAGCCCCAGCGGATTAAACGACCGCTTTACGCTGGCGGTGGCATCTTCAACCCGGCGCTTGGTCTGGAAAAAACGGCCGATCAGGTGGCCGGTTTTGTCGGCGCCGAAGACCAGGCAGAGCAACAGGACCAGAATCGCAATTTCGAGATAACCCAAACCGAACATAATGTCTCCGCACGAACTTGTTATGTTTTCCATCCTAAACCAAATCAGCCGTGTCGGCAAGGCGAGGACCTTATGAAAAATGAGATTTCTGCTGCATCGACGCCCAGGGCCAGAACGGGACCGGGGAGCGGCTGCCTGACCCTTTTCGCCCTCCCTTTTGCCGCTGCAGGCACCTTTATGCTCTACCTGCTCATCTCCGCTTTATGGAATTGGGGGGGGATGCAGTCGTGGGACGATGTGCCGGTGCGGCTGATCCGGGTCGAGCTCGAATCGCACCGCGGAGACGACTCGACCACCTACAGCGTCTCGGCCGATTACGAGTATCATTATCTGGGCGAAACCTTCATCGGGCATCGGGTCGGCCTGCATGGTGAATCCGACAATATCGGCTCTTTTCATCGCCGGGCGTATCGCGAGTTGACGGACTATCAGCGATCGGGACAGACGTTTTCCGGGTTCGTCGACCCTGAAGATCCCGGCCATTCTGTGCTCTATCGCCAGTTGCGCTGGGAGTTGATCGGTATGTATACCCTGCTGGCCCTGCTTTTCGGCGGGGTGGGGTATGGCCTTATCATCGGAGCAATGATCGGAAAAAGGCGAATCAGGGAAGAAGATCGTCTGAAAGCACTGTACCCGGATGCGCCATGGAAGCACCGCCCGGACTGGGCCGCGGGACGCATCCGCTCCTCTTCGCGGGCGAAAATGATCGGGGCCATAATTTTTACCACTTTCTGGTGTCTGGTCTCCAGCCCGATCCTCTTTATCCTCCCCGAAGAGGTTCTGGAAAAAGGGAACAGGCTGGCTCTGATCGGCCTTCTTTTCCCGCTGGTCGGTGTCGGCATGATCGTCTGGTCGATCCGGGCCGTTATCCGCTGGCGCAAGTTTGGCGAATCGGTTTTGGTTATGGACCCGGTCCCGGCCGCGGTCGGTGGTGTGCTTGTGGGGCAGGTGCAGTCCGGTGTGGCGCTCAGCCCCGGGAGAGAGTTCGAGTTGACCCTCAGCTGCATCCACAAGCAGCGCAGCGGAAGTGGAAAAAACCGCCGCACCACCGAGCATGTCCTGTTTCAGGATACTGTTAATGTCGCCCCTGAATCCGGTTTCGGTGCCGGCGGGTCGACGGTCCCCGTATCGTTTGCCGTTCCGGAGGACGTCCCGGTGTGCGATCTGGGCGATCCGGACAACCGGATCTTCTGGCTTCTGGATATCTGTGCCGATGTCCCCGGGGTCGATTACGCCGCACGTTTCGAGGTCCCCGTATTCGGCGGTCCGATCGCACCTGCAGCGGCCCGTACCCGTACTCCTGCCGACAGGGTCGCAGCTTCCCGTCCGGCCTTTTCAAAGGGCCGGACGGAGTCCGGCACCGTCGATCTGAGCCGGGGAGGGGTGATCCTCGGTCATGAAGGGGGCGGCGTCTCCTTCCGCTTTCCGGCGGCCCGCACCAAAGGGGCGGCGCTGGCCCTGACGTTCTTTTTCGCACTCTGGAGCGGGTTTGTCGCGCTGATGCTCCATCTCGAGGCGCCGATTCTCTTTCCGGTCCTGTTCGGATTTTTCGATATACTGATTTTCATGGGGGTGATTGACCTCTGGCTCTGGGCCGGCCGCATCGAAGCGCGCCATGGTCGTCTGAGCTACCAGAAAGGGCTCCTGGGGCTGGGCAGACGGCACGAAATTGCGGCCTCGCAGATCGATTCGCTCAAGCCTGCACGGGGGATGCAGTCGGGCAAAAAGCTCTTCTACTCCATCGAGTTGACCACCCGCGAAGGCCAAAAGGCCGTTATCGCCAAACGCCTCGACAGCCGCCGCCAGGCCGAGGGGATCATCAGGCGTATTAACGAAAGTCTTGGCTGACCCCAAGGAGGATCAGGTGAATCTGCAGCTGCTGATTATCGACCCGCAGAATGATTTCTGCCATCCCGATGGCGCGCTCTTCGTGCCGGGGGCGGACAAGGATTCGGTCCGTACCGCCGGGCTGATCCGCCGTCTCGGTGCTCGAATCGATGCCATTCATGTGACCATGGACTGCCATCACCTCCTCGATATCGCCCATCCCCTGTTCTGGGTCGATAACGACGGGAACCCTCCTGCACCGTTCACCATCATCGGTGCCGATGATCTCGCCTCGGGCCGCTACCGCACCAGCAAGCCGGCGCTGCAGCAACGCGCTACCGCGTATGTGCGCCAGCTCGCGGCCAACGGGCGGTATCCCCTGTGCATCTGGCCCCCTCATTGCCTGATCGGCACCTGGGGGAACACGATCCAGGATGATATCGGCAGGGCCGTCTATGGGTGGGAAAACTTGTCCCTGCAGGCGGCCGATGTTATTTTCAAGGGGAGCAACATCTGGACCGAGCACTACTCTGCCGTGCAGGCCGATGTCCCCGACCCGGACGACCTTGCAACCCAGCTCAATGCCGGGCTGATCCGCAGCCTCGCTTCGGCGGATGTGATCGGGGTCATGGGGCAGGCCAGGTCGCACTGTGTCGCCAATACGGTGCGCGACATTGCCGGCAACATCGGTGAAGAGCATATCCCCAAACTCGTGCTGATCGGCGATGCCTGCTCGGACGTTCCCGGTTTCGAGAAGCTGGGGATCGATTTCGTCGCCGAGCTCACCGCTCGCGGGATGCAGCTGTCAACATGCGATAATTTTCTCAGCTGACCAGCAGGGTTAAGCCGAGCTGGCGCTTTTTTCGATAACATTTCAACTCCTTGGAGCAAACATGTCTGACGCCCAACTGGTGGCCCAGCACTGCATGGTCTGCGGTGAAACCCTTTTGTACCAGGACAGGGGGGACTCTCTTTCCTGCCACTATTGCGGCCGCCAGGGTACGGCCCTGATCGTCTGCCCCGAAGGGCACTATGTCTGCGACGGCTGTCACGGCGCGGCAACTCTGGAGCTGTTGCCCAAGCTGGCCGAGCGGGTACAAGGATCGACGCCCGAGGATATTCTTGAAGAGTTGCTGCTGCTTCCCGAATTGCCGATGCACGGTCCGGAGCATCATTCGCTGCCGGCGCTGGCTCTGATGCTGGCAGCGCGCAAGTCGGGCATGGAGTTGTCTGAAAATGGTGTGGCCGAAGCGATCCGCCGCGCCATGGTCATCCCCGGCGGGGCCTGCGGCTACCTGGGGGCTTGTGGGGCGGGGATATCTCTTGGCGTTGCCGTCAGCCTGCTGACCGGAGCGACGCCTGTAAAGGGAGAGGAGAGGGGGCTGGCCAATCGCGCTTCGGCCTCCGGGCTCTGCGCTGCCGGTGACGGCGGGCCGCGCTGCTGCAAAAGGGCGCTGCGCAATGTGGTCCGGGAGGGGAGGCTCTTTTTCGAACAGGAGTTGGGCATCCGCTTTGGCCCTGTCGAGTCAGGGACTTCTTGCCGGGACATGGCCCGCAATCGCGAATGCCTCGATGCCGCCTGCCCGTATCATTGCACTGCCATTCATCGGTAAAGGAGAGACTATGCCCGCAGATGCCCTGCTCGAATTTCTCGACCCCATGCTCGGCACCGAAATCCATGTCGGCCCCTGGCTGGAGATTACCCAGGAGCGTATCGACAAGTTCGCCGAGGTGACCGGTGATGTGCAGTGGATTCATACCGACCCGCAACGGGCGGCTAAAGAATCGCCGTACGGGGCGACCGTGGCCCATGGCTACCTGACCCTGTCGCTGCTCCCCTTTCTGACCGAAAGCAACCATCCCGATTTCTTCCAGAAGAATTACCCGGGCATGAAAATGCGTGTGAACTACGGGGTCAACAAGGTGCGTTTTCCCCAACCGGTGATCGCAGGGGCAAGAATCAGGGCTCGAACGGTTCTTCAGCAGGTCGTTAAGGTGGGGGATGCAGTGCAGATCACCTACAAGATTACCATCGAGATCGATGGGAAGGATAAACCTGCCTGTGTTGCCGAGTTTCTCGCCCGGGTCTATCCCTGAAGATTTTTCTTTCGGCGACCCTTCAAATGTCCAGACGCACAAAAGCCGGGTCTCCAGGATCCCGGCTTTTGTGCGTTTTGGTTCTGGGGGTTATTTGGTTGTTTCCTGCAGGGCCTCTTCTTTGTGCGAAGCAACTCCCTTGGCTACACCCAGAATTACCATCAGGGCCGGAACGAGCTGGGCGACGACGATCAGAGCGCAGAATCCGAGAAAAGCCCAGACCACGAAACCGCTGTTGTCAACCCGTCCGCCACTGGCGAAGGCCGAGGAAGCGAAGGACATGAGTCCGGCGAAAAGGGTGGCAACTCTCAGTGCTTTCATAATAGATCTCCTTATTGTCAGGTCGTGACAGGACTTGGTCAGTGGTTGATCGCGATTTTTACTTGGTTGCTTGAGGAGCCGTCTCTTCGGCCGGGGTTGTGATCCCCTTAACCATGCCGATCAAAACCATCAGGGCCGGCACGAACTGGAAGGCGACGATCAGGCCGCAGAAGCCGAGAAAGCCCCAGACCAAAAGGCCGCTGTGGGTCGATCCGCCGCTGCTGGCAAAAGCGCTGGAAGCCATGGTCATCATAGCGGTAAACAGGGTGGCGGTTTTCATTGCTTTCATGACGTTCTCCTCTATGGTATGTGAATGCTTTGTCTTCAGGAAATCAGTTGGCCGAATGTTCCAGGCTGCTGTCCCGTGCGGTAACCCCTTTGAACATGCCGATCAGAACCATCAGGGCCGGCACGAACTGGAAGGCGACGATCAGGCCGCAGAAGCCGAGGAAGCCCCAGACCAGAAGGCCGCTGTGGGTCGATCCGCCGCTGCTGGCGAAAGCGCTGGAAGCCAGGGTCATCATTGCGGTGAACAGGGTTGCGGTTTTCATTGCTTTCATAGCGTCCTCCCGTGAATTTGGTTGCTTGCCGTTTCGATCTGTCGCTTATTTATCGTCGACTCGGTACGTTACAGGTTCTTTGATTCAATGGCTTTGCCAAACAGCCCCTTGATCAGTGCGATGAAAAGGGTTGCACCCGGAACAAGTTGGGTGGCGATGAACATGGCTAAGAAGCCGAGAAAGAGATAAGCCATGATGCCCGTCCCGTCGCCATCGACTCCGCCTGAAGCCAGGACTGCGGAAGAAGAGGAGAGGATCATCAGTAACGCTGCGGGGACCGATTTTTTCATGGCTGACTCCTTTTCTGAAGATGTGTCGTTGTGCCTTGCTGTTGTCTAGTTGATATAGCGAAGACTGTACCAGTATTGGAAAAAACTATTTAAAAAAATATAAGTCGGCGAAATCGCGAAGAAAGTCAACGGGCGAAAGCTCAGGGAAAGGGCCTTGCCGGCAGGTTTGTGTATAGGAAAAATATACGCTGCAGGATGTGGGTGAGAGGGAGAAATGGATTAAAATTAAGTCAAATAGCTGCGGATACAAGGGAAAGCCGAAAAAACGGGGTGTATTGCTGCGATATACACGTGTATATTTTTTAATTTTACAGGTCTCATCCTCCTTGGCTCAAGGAGGCAGGTCTGTGCCGGAGTCCGGATTTACTTTGGGAGGTTGTTGTTATGTCCGAATTGAACCATGTCCTCGAATTTCTGGTGCGCGATTATGAATGCGACATGCAGGGGGTGGTGAACAACGCTGTCTATCAGAACTACCTGGAGCATGCGCGCCACGAATTCATCAAAACGCTGGGGATCGACTTTGCCGAAATGGCGCGGCAGAAGATCAACCTGGTCGTTGTCAGGGCCGAACTCGACTACAAACAGCCCTTGGTCAGCGGCGACCGGTTTCGGGTCGCCACCCGCCTGGAGAAAATCTCCCCGGTCCGCTATGGGTTTATCCAGGAGATTCAGCGCCTTGCGGATGGGGCTCTTGTGCTCCAAGGGAAAATCATCGGAACGGCCCTTAATGAAAAAGGGCGGCCCAGGCTGCCCAAAGAAATTAGGGACGCCTTTGATCGCTGACTGAAGAATATTCTACAGATGTCCGAGAATATGCCACACCCGCAAGCCTCCGACCTGGGACTTGCGGGTTTTTTGGTCCTGATTTCGGGCTCTTTTGCAGCTGGCACGGGGCGTGAATAATAGCTGTGCAGGTAACGACTTGCTCACTCGTTGCCTCCTTTCAATGTTGTCCTGAGCATGACGCTAAAAGGCTCTATTTTTTTGAAAAGATTTCAAAGGAGAAAATCAACCGTATGAAACCCCTTCGTTTTGTTTCCGTGATGGCTTCAGCTCTTTTTCTGCTCGGTCTTTCCCTTTTCGGCTTCGATAGCCCGGCCTCGGCCATGGCTACCGCCGAGCTTTCCGTTGGCAATCTGACCTGTGGCGCCTGCGTGCAGAAGATTGAAAAGGCGATCTCTGGCATGAAGGGAGTCACCGCTATCGACGTCGACCTGCAAAACGGTCGTGCGCGGGTCTCCTATGATGACCGGGTGGTTTCTCCGGCGGCTGTCGCCAACCGCATATCCAAAGCCGGATATCCAGCCAGGGTTCGACTTTCATCGCCTGTGGCCGTGCCGGCAAAAAGGGCCGTTCCCTCGGCCGAGCCCAAGGCGCCTTCGGGGAAGCCGGGATGCGGCGGTGGTTGCTGCACTACCCCGAAACAGGGGTAAAGTCCTGAGAGGTTTTGAACAACAACCAGAAGAAGGAGATTCAGAATATGTCCGAGCGTCAGCAAAAGCGCGCGCAGTTTGAAGATAAAAAGAAAAAGAGTTTTCTGCCGGTTCTGATGATCGGCCTGGTGGTGCTGGCAGGGGCGGGTTTGCTGGCATGGCAGTCATTGGCGGTCGATGCGGGGAAATACCCCACGCTGACCGGTTCCGGCGGGCAGCTGAGCATTCCCCTGAGCCAGGTGCAGGACGGCCAGGCGCATTTCTTCAGCTACAAGGCGGGGGAATCGAGCATCGACTTTTTCGTGGTGAAGAGCAGTGACGGCGTGTTCCGCGCTGCGTTCGATGCCTGCGATGTCTGTTATCACGCCAAGCAGGGGTACCGGCAGGAAGGCGATGATATGGTCTGCAACAATTGCGGCATGAAGTTCCACTCGACCGGTATCAACGAAGTCAAGGGCGGCTGCAACCCGGCGCCGCTGGTGCGCATCGTTTCGGGCGACCGGCTGATCATCGCGGAGAAGGATCTCCTCTCCGGTTCCCGTTACTTCCAGGGGAGCTGAGGTCTCTATGCGTCTGCGAACGATCGCTTTTAACAACCTGCGGCGGCGCAAGTCACGGCTGGCCTTTCTGGTCATCGGCCTGCTGGTCGGCATTGCAACCGTGGTGACCCTCATGTCCCTGTCCGAGGCGATGACGGCCGAGGCCCGGCACAAGATGGAAAACTTCGGTGCCAATATCCTGATCACCCCCCACACCGACCAGCTCTCCCTCTCATATGGCGGCATCACCCTGGGCGGGGTGTCCGTCGATCCACGGGAGATCCCCCAGGGACTTCTGGAGAGAATCGATACCATCCCCAATCGTCGCAATATCGCCGCCGTGGCTCCCAAGGTGCTGGGAGCGGTCGATGTCAACGGGGAGCGGGTCCTGATGATGGGGGTGCTGCCGGACAAAGAGTTTCATCTCAAGCGCTGGTGGACCGTCGACGGGCGCCCGCTGTCATCCGATAGCGAGATCGTTGCCGGCAGCGCCGTGGCCAGCAGACTCGGTCTTTCGATGGGGGATGAGGTCGCTATCTCCGGTCGAGCCTTCATGGTCACCGGGGTTCTGCGCGAGACGGTTTCGCAGGACGATGATCTGCTGATCGTATCCCTTGCGGCCGCCCAGGCGCTGCTCGGCAAACAGGGGGTGGTTTCCCTCGTCGAAGTGGCGGCGCTGTGCGGCGACTGCCCGGTCGAAGACATGGTCAACCAGATTTCTGCCGTACTCCCCGGTGTGAAGGTCGGCGCGATTCAGCAGGTGGTCAAAACCCGCATGCATGCCATAGAACAGTTTCAGGCCTTTTCTCTCGGCGTTGCCACGGTGGTGATTCTGATCGGGGCACTGGTGGTTTTTGTCACCATGATGGGGAGTGTCAACGAGCGCACCCGGGAGATCGGTATCTTTCGGGCTCTCGGTTTCCGTCGCGGCCACGTGGTCAGCCTGATTCTCATGGAGGCCTCCTGGGTCAGCCTGATGGCAGGCGTCCTGGGTTACCTGGCCGGGATGGGGGTCACCCGTATGCTGCTGCCGGTGTTTGCCAAGGAGCACAGCCTCCACCTGAACTGGGATCCGGTTCTCGGCGGCGGGGCGATCCTGCTGGCGCTGCTGGTCGGCACGCTCGCTTCCCTCTATCCGGCCCTGCACGCCAGCCGGCTCGACCCGACCGAGGCGTTGCGGGCACTTTAAAGGCGGTGGTCGGTGGGCAGTAGACAGTCGGCAGTAACAGGCAAAAAGAATGGACGGTGATATGGCTTTTATCGAAATAGACGGGCTGAAAAAAATCTACCAGGGCAAAGCCGACCGGGTTGAAGCTCTGGGCGGCATCGACGTTAAGATCGAAGAAGGGACCTTTCTGGGAGTCATGGGCCCCTCCGGATCGGGGAAAAGCACCCTGCTCTCGATTCTCGGAGGGCTCAGCCGGCCGACCGCCGGGCAGGTCAGGGTCGACGGCATCGACCTGTACGGACTGGCCGGCGAGCGTCTGGCCGATTTCCGCAGGGAATACCTCGGTTTCGTCTTTCAGGCCTTCAACCTTGTCCCCTACCTGACCGCCCTGGAAAACGTCATGCTCCCCCTGGCGGTTAAAAAGATGCCGTCATCGCAAAAGCGCCACAAGGCCATGGAGGTCCTTAGCCGGGTTGGCCTGGCCGCCAGGGCGAGCCATCTGCCCAGCGAGCTCTCCGGGGGGGAGCAGGAGAGGGTCGCCATCGCCCGGGCGCTGGTCAATGCCCCGCCCCTCATTCTGGCCGACGAGCCGACCGGCAGCCTCGATTCGGCAACCTCCGCGGAGATCATGGACCTGTTCGAGACACTCAATGCCGACGGCCAGACAATCGTCATGGTGACCCACAATATAGAAACCTGTTCTCATTTCCACCGCACGCTCTTTCTCAGGGACGGCCTGCTGGCCTTCGGAGGGCAGGACGACGCGCTTCCGAGGCAGCAGGCGGGCTAGGAGGGGGCCGTGGTCCTTTTTTTCCTGATCATACTCGGAGTCGTCACCTATGGCATTCTGGGTGAGCTGGAGCGGCGCAAAGATGTTCCGGCCGAAGAAGGGGGGGCCTGCCCCGGGTGCGGGTCTCCGGTTGAGGCGGATTGGATCGTTTGCCCCAGGTGCCGCGCCATGGTCCGGGAGCAGTGCAGCGAATGCGGACAATTGCGCGCGCTCTTCCACCGTTACTGCACCGGCTGCGGCCACGACAGCGAAAAGGGGCAGGCATGAAACGGTGTCTTTTGACCTCTACGGGTGCCCTTGTCGGCGCTGCCATCACCGTCGGAGTCTTTATCTATAACTACTGGATGTACTGCTGCGGCCGCTGCACGGTCGGCACCCTTTTGACCATCGGCCCTTTTGGACTCCTGCTTCTCGGCTTCACCCTGGCCGGCGGGATACTTCTTGCGGCGTTGAAGTATTTCCGGAACCGCAGCTATGCCATGAATACCTGCGCTTGTGGAATTCACCCGTCGCGATCCTGGCGTTATTGCCCCTTCTGCGGCGCCAAGTGCCATCCCCCTGCCACATCATCAGAGACCTGAAACGTTTTCGTAGGCGTTTCTTCCCTTCTGCCAGCCTGTTGTCCTCCCACCCCCCATGCGCTCCCACTCATCACGGACTCTGCTTTGTCCCACCAATCCATGCATTGCGGTGTCCCCCGAATGCCCTGCTAGACAGCACAACAGCGATTCCTTGTCTGTAAGACGGTTGAATAAATAAGGATATTAAGGTTTAATGTAAGTATTTGATGGATTTATGCTTGTCGCAGGAGAGAACTTCAAGGCGTCCCTTGTTCTGTCCTTTTGAGATCTGATAATCTGAAAAATAGTTGAGAGAACTCTCGGTGGCCGCTTGCCGATGGGGTTCACAGGGAGGGTCGGGCCTTTTCAACATCATTCCAGGGATCAAAGGGGGGAAGATGATCGCTATCAGTTGGAAGGATTGCTATGCCACGAAGGTGGCCCGTTTTGACGATGAACATAAAAAACTGGTCGAGATTTTGAGCCGCTATTTTGTCGCCCACGGAGAAGGGCGGGGGGAAGCGGATCTCGATGATGTGATGCAGGAGCTCCTGGTTTATGCAGGATATCACTTCGCCCATGAAGAGCGGTTGATGGCCGAGAACAACTATCCTCACCTGAACGCTCACAAGCAGCAGCACCTGTGTATGGTGGCCACGGTTAAAGGGTTTCAGGTTCTTCATGCCGAGGGGGTTCAAGGGGTGCCTGGCACTCTACGCAACTTCCTTCGGGACTGGCTGTTGTGCCACATCGTTGAGGAAGACCAAAAATATGGCCCTTTCTTCAATGCTTTGGGGATTGAATAGCCCAGGCTAAATGCAGCAATCGAGGTTTGCTGAAAAATGATACTACGCATCGTTTTGATCATCGTTTTTCTGACCGTTACTCTGAGCGGTTGCGCCATCAATCCGGTGACCGGAAAGCGGGAATTGCGCCTTGTTCCCGAGGGCTCCGAAATCAGCATGGGGCAAAAGCAGTACCTGCCGAGTCGCCAGATGCAAGGGGGTGATTATTTGGTCGACCCGGACCTGGTTCGCTACGTTCAGGGGGTGGGACAGCGCCTGGCCTCGGTCAGTGACCGCGGTCTGCCCTACGAGTTTGCGGTGATCAACGATTCCACCCCCAATGCCTGGGCTCTTCCCGGCGGAAAGATAGCCGTACATCGGGGATTGCTTACCGAACTCGATAGCGAAGCCGAACTGTCGGCGGTTCTCGGTCACGAAATTGTTCACGCTGCCGCCCGCCATGGGGCTAAGGGGGTGGAGCGGGGCATCTTTCTGCAGGGGGCGGTGATGGCCACCCAGGTGGCTTCGAAGGGGAGTGATTTGAGCAATCTCGTGGTCGGTGGAGCGTCTTTGGCCGGGCAGCTGATCGGCCAGAAGTACGGGCGGGACGCGGAGCGCGAGTCGGACTATTACGGCATGCAGTACATGGTGCGGGCCGGCTATGACCCCCGGGCTGCGGTAAGCTTGCAGGAAACCTTCGTTCGCCTTGCCGAGGGGCGCAGGCAGGACTGGATTTCCGGACTCTTCTCCAGCCACCCCCCTTCGCAGGAAAGGGTCGAATTGAACCGGCAGACGGCCGCGGCCCTTCCGGCTGGCGGCGAACTGGGCCGCGAGCGTTATCGGTTGAAAATCGCTTCGCTGATTAGAAGCAAAGAGGCCTATGAGGCCCATGACGAAGGGCGCAAGGCCATTTCAGAGGGGCGCCTGGATGAGGCTTTGGCCTTGGCCGAAAAGGCGATCGCCATTGAACCGAAGGAGGGGTTTTTTCATTCCCTGCGGGGGGACGTGCGCACTGCGCAGGAACGCTATCAGGAAGCATTGATCAATTACGACCGGGCAGTCGAGAACAATGACGGATTCTTTTACTTTCTCGTCAAGCGCGGTCTGGTTCGTGAACAGCTGGGCGATGCGCAGGGGGCCTATGCCGACCTGGAAAAAAGCCTGGAGCTGCTGCCGACCGCGCCGGCTCTTAATGTGCTCGGGAAGCTGTCCCTCGATCGGGGCGACAGGGAAAAGGCGATACAGTATTTTTCGGCCGCCTCCGGCTCCAAGTCGGAATCGGGCAAGGAGGCCGCCCGGTCCCTGGCGCGCCTGGAGTTGCCCGACCAGCCGGATAAATATCTGCAGACCCGGTTGGGGCTCGATCGCGATGGCTACGTGGTGGCCGGAGTCGCCAACCCCACCGAACTGGTGGTGGCCGACATCGAACTGGTGGTTCAGTTTATCGACGCCCAGAAGCGCAAACGACAGGTGGTCCTGTCCGGCCCCGACACCCTGAAGCCGGGGGCTTCCGCGCTGGTCAATACCGGGCTGGGCCCTTTGAGCGACCCCGGGTTGCTGAGGAATTTCAGGGCGGGCGTGAGCCGCGCCCGCATCAGCGATTAACCTATCTACATTTACAGCAGGATCTGCGATGACACTTCTTTCACTGCTGCGCAAGCGGCGTAGCATCCGACAGTTTGAACCGAAGCCGGTCGAGCAGGAAAAGATCGAAAGCCTGGTCGAGGCGCTGCTTCGGTCCCCGTCCTCGCGCGGGTATAATCCCTGGGAATTTATTGTTGTTACCGACAGGGATGTCATTGCCCGGCTGGCCAGGGCCAAGCTGCACGGATCGGCGTTTCTGGAGAGCGCACCGCTGGCGATTGTCGTTTGTGCCAATCCCTCGGTGTCGGATGTCTGGGTCGAGGACTGTTCGATCTCCGCAATTTTGGCCCAGTTGACAGCCGAGTCGCTGGGTCTTTCAAGCTGTTGGGTCCAGATCAGGAAGCGGCCCCACGATGCGGAACAGACCGCACGGGAGTATGTCGTGCAGCTGCTCGGTCTGCCCGACTTTTTCCGGGTGGAGGCTATCCTCGGCATCGGCTACCCGGATGAAGAGAAGCCGCCTCACCCCAGCAGTTCATTGCTCTATGAGAAAGTTCACTACAACGCCTACAAATCAGACGGTTCCGACGAGGAGGACAGCAGTACCTGATGTGTTAACCTGGGGACGGTTTCTGCGCCGGGTGTCCAGCGTGGTCGAACTTCCCCAGCCATTCAACTAATGGGAGGGCAGTGATGACCGTGAATCAAAAGCTGATCGAGTTTCTTGACGCCTACCTGGATAAGCACCATCTTGACGGGCTTTCTTCGGCTGAAGCCAGTCGGGTGCTGGAGGAGGCGGGGCTGATATCGGACGATGCCCAGCGGCCCGGCGACACCGTGCGAAAGCTGTTGCGTGACGGTGAAATTCCCCATGCCTACAAGGAGGCGGGCAAGTGGGTGATCCCCCATTCGCCGGTCTCAGCCCCCAAAAAGAAGCCCGCTGCGGCCCCGATGGTCGACGAAACCCCTCCCGTTTCACGGATGAAAATCCTGCTGCGTTTTCTTTATTCCATCCTATATCTTCTCGTTTTTGAAATTCTCCGCCTCGTTGTCCAGCTGACTGTCCTTTTTCAATACGTCTACCTTTTGGTGGTCGGAAAACCGAGCCTTCCGCTGCGGCGTTTCGGCAACCGGGTTTCGGACTACACTTTCAGGGTGCTGCGCTACCTGACCCTCAATGAAAACGTCCGTCCGTACCCGTTTTCCCCCTTTCCGGATGAAACCGCCAAGCCCGATTCGGACATCCGGTTCGAATAGCTCCGGATATTTATGAGCCTTGGCCGTGATACTGCGACGTGTTCTGCGTCGGGGGGAATGACGGCATGCTTTCGGGGGCGATTGCGTCAGGCACCGGGGGAGCGATGGCGGGGGAGGGGGCTCAGGCGTACAGGTTTAACGCGCGTTCCGGGGCGGATTGGCGATTGGGGTCTGTGCTGGCGGAATTTTGCTGCCGGGATTCCGAGGGTGCGGTACCGTTTTCCTTCCGGGCCTCGGCGGATTCTTCAACGTGCTGACTCTGCAGTTCGGCCCTGGCCTGAAGTTCCATTCTGGAGGCTTCGATGGCAACCTGGTGATCCTGAGGCGAGGGATCGACCGGCGCGAGGGCCGCAGCACGGACCGTTTCCGCCTTTTTCATGGTCGCCTCAGGGTTGCCCGCCACCGCAGAGGCGTCGATGGTGACCTCCCCGCTGACCGCGTAGCGCTTGCCGTCCGGGCCCTGCTGGTAGGCGAAACTGGCACTTCCCGCGTATTGACCGCCCGCGGCCTGGTGGGCGGCCTCGTGATCTCTTACCGCCCGGTCGGTGGTGGCCATCTGACTGACTTGCAATGCCTCCCGGCTCAGCTGCACCCTGTCCTGACTGGAGGAGGAAGGCTCGGTCTGACGACCCCGGGATTGGGAGTCCTGGCCGGGGGACGGACGGTCATTCTGCGCCATTTTGCCGTCTCGCCCATACCGATCCAGCGAAGAGATCGGGTGGGTTGCTGTTAATGGGATCTTGGCCATGGGTCTTTCCCTCGGTTGAGTCGGTTCTCCCTCGCGACACTTCTCATTACATTATATATAGCCAGGAGTTTCAGCTCAAGCCCCTCGACCATTTTTCGATGGCCGTGGCCAGTCGGCGATTTCACAGTTTTTGGCCTGATGATTGCTGCACAACTCACCTGTTGCTTCGGTGCATGTTTTTCGCGGCGAGTCATTTTGGGTTCGTTTCCGCTTGGAAACGAGGGGGTTTTCGTCGCGGCCGCGCTGCAGAAGGTCGTTGCACTGCGAAAAAGGACCGGTTCCTGACCAAAACCCGTTAGCTTTGGAGTTCCGTATGTCGCAATCTCTTCAACAATTGGTCGGCTCGATCTATGACCTTCCCCCGATGCCCGCGGTTGCCGCCAAGGTCCTTGAGGTGCTTGAGGGCGATGATTATACCGCGGAATCGCTGGCGGATATCCTGGCCCGCGATGCCGTGCTGGCCGGACGACTGCTCCATATGGCCAACTCGGCTTTCTACGGGGTGACCCGAGAGGTCGAAACCCTGGCCCGGGCCGTGGTGATACTGGGTGAGGAGGCTTTGAGAAATCTGGTTTTGGCAGCAGGGCTCAAAAGCTTTTACCAGAAGCCGGGAATGATGCAGAAAAGGTTGTGGGAAGATTCGGTCGGTTGTGCCATCGGTTCCCAGCTGGTGGCCCGGCGCTTTCACTCCGTAGGGCCGGACGAGGCCTTTCTGGCCGGGCTGTTTCGTCACGTCGGCAAAATGATCATGATGAATATCCATCCCGCTCAGTACCAGGACCTTGTCGACGAAATGGCAGAGGGAAAGGAGCCCGGACCGGTCCTTGAAAAAAAGTATTTCCAGTTCACCCATGCGGTGATCGGCGCCGCTGTCCTTGAAAAGTGGAACTTCAGAAAAAAACTGGTGCAGTCGACCCGTCATCACGACCGCCTGGACCTCTCTGCAGAGCTGCATCCAGCTGCTTATCGGCTTTGTGCAACAGTCAACATCGCTACCCATCTGTGCCGCGCCCTTGGAATCGGCTGCACGGAGCCTGATGCCGCTCTGCAACTGGCGCGCGTTCCCGGCGCCCTGGCCCTCGGCATCGGATACGCCCAGATGAAGGTTCTGCTGGTCGACCTCGAATCGACCTTCAACGAAAACATCGGCTTTTTTTCGGACTGATCGAACCTGACTCCCTATTGCAGCAAGGTCTGTACACCTGGAGTAGCTCGTGGAGGCTGGCTTCAGGTGTCTTCTCCTCTCAAGGTTCCAGCGTTTTTCTCCTGACGAATCGGCCGGCCTCCAACGTCTTGTCTTTTTCTCGGTCCGGTGCTGTGATATGAATGTCCAGTCGACTTTTCACCTTGACCAATATTCCTGTACTGGACTGGTTTCGCGGTGGAAATCCCTTGTCTTGACATGCCCTTCCGATTTCATTACTCTACGGGGCCTTTTACCGGAAAGAGAGGATCTTCCATGCGTGTAACCGCTATTATTCCCGCCCGTTTTGCCTCGACCCGATTTCCCGGAAAACCCTTGGCCGATATCCTGGGCAAGCCGATGATCCAGTGGGTTTACGAAAGGACCTCCCAGTCCGAGATGGTTGACCGGGTCATCGTCGCCACCGACGATGTGCGGATACGCAAGGCTGTTGAGGCTTTCGGCGGCGAAGCCCAGATGACCCGCGACGATCATCCGACGGGGACCGACCGCCTGGCCGAGGTGGCTTCGCGGATCGATACTGACCTCATCGTCAATGTCCAGGGGGATGAACCGTTGATCGCCCCGGAAATGATCGATATGGCGGTGGCCCCTCTGGTTGAGGACCCCGCCTTGCCCATGGGAACCCTGATGACCCCCCTGGTCGGGTTGGAAGAATACCGCAACCCCAATGTGGTCAAGGTGGTCGCATCCCGAAACGGCTGCGCCCTCTATTTCTCCCGTGCGCCGATTCCCCACCCCCGTGATTATGCCGATGATCTCGAAGCCAGGTTTATGGAAATTCCAGCCTTCAAGCACATCGGGCTCTATGTCTATCGCAAGGAGTTTCTGCTGGCCTACCCCAACATGGAATCGACTCCTCTAGAAAATCTGGAAAAACTCGAGCAGTTGAGGGCCCTGGAGCACGGCTACCCGATCCGGGTGGTAAAGACCGACCTGGTGGCTCAGGGGGTCGATACGCCCGAGGATCTCGAAAAGGTCAGGGCGATGGCCGCCGCCCTGGGGTGATGTTTTTGTGGGGAATTTGGGGGTTTTCTTTTTCCGGGCATCGGTGTAAGATTTCAGCTTTGATTTTTGCCCAGTTCAAGCCTTGAAGGCTTTGTGAGTTCGATAAAAGGAGTTCGGATGAAGACCAAGTTTGTGTTTGTTACCGGGGGGGTTGTCTCCTCGTTGGGAAAAGGCCTTGCCGCCGCATCGATTGGCGCCCTCATGGAGGCGCGGGGACTGAAGGTTTCCATGCAGAAACTCGATCCCTATATCAATGTCGACCCGGGGACGATGAGCCCGTTCCAGCATGGCGAGGTCTTTGTTACCGACGACGGGGCCGAAACCGACCTCGACCTCGGTCATTATGAGCGCTATACCTCGGCCCTTCTTTCCCGGAAGTCGAACTTCACCACCGGCCAGGTTTACGATTCGGTCATCCGCAAGGAACGCCGTGGGGATTATCTCGGTGGAACCGTGCAGGTCATCCCTCACATCACCAACGAGATCAAGAGCAAGATCCTTGAGAATGCCAAGGGGGTCGATCTCGCGCTGGTCGAGGTTGGTGGTACGGTCGGCGATATCGAGTCCCTTCCTTTTCTGGAGGCGATTCGCCAGTTCCGAACCGACCTCGGGCATGAAAATGTCATCTACATTCACCTGACGCTGGTCCCCTATATCCCGACCGCCGGAGAGTTGAAGACCAAGCCGACCCAGCACAGCGTTAAGGAGCTGCGCGAAATCGGCATTCTGCCCGACATTCTGCTGTGTCGCTGCGACCGGGAGATTCCCCGCGACATGAAGAGCAAGATCGCGCTGTTCTGCAACGTCAAGGAAGAATCGGTCATCACCGCCAGGGACGTCGGCTCCATCTACGAAGTGCCGGTGGCCTACCACGAGCAGGGCCTGGACGAGCGGGTGGTCGACGCCCTCAATATCTGGACCAAGGCGCCTGATCTCTCCGAGTGGGAGCGTATCATCAAGCGCATCAACGAACCGGCCTCGCAGACCACCATCGCCATCGTCGGCAAGTACGTGGAGTTGACCGAGAGCTACAAGTCCCTGGCTGAATCGCTGATTCACGGCGGTATTGCCAACGACTGCCGGGTGAATCTCAAGTACATCGACTCCGAGGCCCTCGAGCGCCACGGCATCAACGGAGCTTTTGACGATGTCGACGGCATCCTGGTCCCAGGCGGGTTCGGCGAGCGCGGCAGCGAGGGGAAGATCGACGCCATCAAGTATGCGCGGGAAAACAAGGTTCCTTTTTTCGGCATCTGCCTTGGCATGCAGATGTCTGTGGTTGAGTTCGCCCGCAACGTCTGCGGAATCGAGGACGCCTATTCCTCGGAGTTCCGGGGGGAGGCCAAGAACCCCATTATCCACATTATGGAGGGCCAGAAAAGCGTCAAGGGCAAGGGGGGGACCATGCGTCTCGGCGCTTATCCCTGCGACCTTTCCGAGGGCAGCCTGTCCCGGCGCATCTACGGTAAGAAGTCGATATCCGAGCGCCACCGCCACCGCTACGAATTCAATAACGGCTACCGCAAGGCCCTCGAAAAAGCGGGGCTGGTCCTCTCCGGGATCAATCCCGAGTCGGACCTGGTCGAAATTGTGGAAATTGCCGAGCATCCCTGGTTTCTCGGCTGCCAGTTCCATCCCGAGTTCCGTTCCCGGCCCATGAGCCCGCACCCGTTGTTCGAATCGTTCGTCGGAGCCTGTTTGAAACAGGGAGGAGACAAATCGAGTGATAAATGAAATCGCTGTCGGTAACGCCGTTTTCGGAGGGGATCAGCCACTCGTTCTGATTGCCGGTCCCTGCGCCATTGAATCCGAGGCGCAGACCCTGCGCATTGCCGGTTTTCTCAAGGATCTGGCCGCCGAACTCGGCATCGGCCTGATCTTCAAAGCCTCTTACGACAAGGCCAATCGCACCTCGGTCTCTTCTTACCGCGGTCCCGGCATGGAAGAGGGCCTGCGTATTCTTGGCATTGTCCGCAGTGAGCTCGGCTTGCCGGTCATTTCCGACGTTCACGATGTCTCCCAGGTGGCCCCGGCCGCCGAGGTTCTCGACATTCTCCAAATTCCCGCATTTCTGAGCCGTCAGACCGACCTGCTGGTTGCGGCAGGGGAGACGGGGAAGGTCGTTAATGTCAAGAAGGGGCAGTTCCTGGCGCCCTGGGATATGAAGAACGCCATTGGAAAGATCACCTCGACCGGCAATCGCAACATCCTGCTGACCGAGCGTGGTGCGTCGTTCGGATACAATAACCTGGTCACCGATATGCGCTCGCTGATTATCATGCGGGAAATGGGGTATCCGGTGATCTTCGATGCCACCCATTCGGTTCAGCTTCCCGGCGGGGCCGGGTCGGCTTCGGCCGGGCAGCGCCAGTATGTCGATGCCCTGTCCCGCGCCGCGGTGGCCACCGGCATCGACGGCCTGTTCTGGGAGGTTCACGAAGACCCGGACCAGGCGCTCTGTGACGGTCCCAACTCCCTGCCTCTTGAAGGGCTGAAAGCGCTGCTTCAGAAGATTCTGGCCATCGATGCCATCGCCAAAGGACGTTAAGCTCTTGAAGGAAATAGTTGAAACAGCCAAGCGGGTTATTCAGATCGAGGCCGATGCGGTCCTGGCCCTCTCCGAGCAGGTCGACGAGAAGTTCGTTCGCGCGGTGGAGATGATTCTGTCCTGCCAAGGGCGATTGGTCGTCACCGGCATGGGCAAATCCGGTTTGATCTGCCAGAAGGTGGCCGCAACCATGGCCTCCACCGGAACGCCGGCCCTGTTCCTGCACCCGGCTGAAGGGATTCACGGCGACCTCGGGATGCTCATGAAGGGCGACGTGGTGATCGCCGTCTCCAATTCCGGGGAAACCGAAGAGATTACCCGCATCCTTCCGATCATCAAGCGCATGGGGCTGCCGCTGATCAGCATGAGCGGCAATCCCAAAAGCACCCTGGCCCGGGCCGGCGATGTCTTTCTGGATATTTCCATCAAAGAAGAGGCCTGCCCCCTGGGGCTCGCCCCGACCTCGAGCACCACGGCGACCCTGGTGATGGGGGACGCCCTGGCTGTGGCACTGCTGGTTCAGCGCGGCTTCAAGGAAGAGGACTTCGCTCTTTTTCACCCCGGCGGGGCTCTGGGCAAACGTCTTCTGCTGAGGGTCGAAGGATTGATGCATAGCGCTGAAGCCATGCCTCTGGTTGCGGAACAGACCCCTTTGAAGGAGGCCCTGTTCGAGATTACCAGTAAAAAACTCGGCATTACCGGGGTCACTGGTGTAGACGGATCGCTGGTCGGCGTTTTCAGTGACGGCGATCTGCGGCGATCCATCGAGAAAAACCTGGACCTGCTCAACCTGCCGATCGGCGAGGTGATGGCTCGCAATCCCAAACGCATTTTGACCACCAATCTGGCCGCCAAGGCGCTTCAGAAGATGGAGGAGTTTTCCATCACCTCGCTTTTCGTTTTTGAGGATGAAGAATCAACGGTTCCGGTCGGTATCATTCACCTTCATGATCTGCTCAAGGCCGGAGTCGTTTGATGAATCAGCGTTTTCAGAATATTCGCCTGTTGCTATTGGATGTCGACGGGGTCATGACCGATGGCCGCATCATTTATGACAACAGTGGCGTGGAAACCAAGGCTTTTGATGTCAAGGACGGCCACGGTATCAAGCTGCTGCAGCGGGCCGGGGTGCAGGTCGGTATCATTACCGGAAGGGAGTCGATGGTCGTTGCGCATCGGGCCAAGGAGCTCGGTCTCGAGATTTTGTACCAGGGGGCCAAGATCAAACTGGTCCCCTATGAGGAGATACTCGAAAAACTGGGTCTCGTCGATGAGCAGGTGGCCTACATGGGGGATGACGTGGTCGATCTGCCGATCCTCAGCAGGGTCGGTTTTGCCGCGACCGTGGCCGATGCCGTCGATGACATTAAGCCCTACGTCGACTATGTAACGACCCGGGAAGGGGGGCGCGGCGCCGTGCGGGAAGTCTGCGACTACCTCCTCAAACGCTCGGGCAAATGGCCGATGGTGACCGACCGCTATTTCCCAGGCGAAAAGCCGGGCTGAGGCCCTTTCAAATCTCGTGCCAAGGGGGGCTGATTCGCCTTTACTCCCCGGCAGCTAGATGGTATACTGAGCGACAGTTATGGATAAGAGAGTAAGTGTTCGCAATGTATTGGCTTTTGCCATTCTTGGAATGGTTGCCGTGCTGTTCGTGGTGATCTTTCGCAATTACCGCGGCGATATGCCCGAGGCCATTATCGAGGCACTGCCGCAAAATGTCGATCTGTCCCTGAAGAAGGTCGACTATACTGAAACCCGCAACGGGGTCCGGCGATGGCAGCTGATCGCCGATTCGGCCGACTACAGTGTCAAGAACGCCACGACGCATATCGAAAACATCCACATGACCTTTTTCGATAAAAAGGGGATGGATGAAGCGACTCTGACTGCTCGCAACGGCGAAATGCACACTGAAAAAAGGGATGTGACGGCCAGCGGCGACGTGGTAGTCCGCACGGTGAATGGATACGATTTCTTTTCCGACAGCCTGCTCTTCAGTGAAAGCGACCGGAAGATTCGTACCGACGATCCTGTGCGCATCGTCTCTTCTCAGATGAAAGTCTCCGGGGAGGGGCTCGAGTTCGATGTTGACAGCCACAAATACCTGCTTCGCTCAAAGGTTCGTGCACTTATCACGAAAAGTAAGGGTAGATGAAAAGGGTTTATAGATATATCGTAACGGGCTTGATTTCAGGTCTTCTTCTGGCCTCATCGGGATGGGCCGCACCCGGCTCGGGAATGGGCCAGTATGCCAGCGACCAGCCGATCGAAATCACCGCAGACCGTCTGGAAGGGAACGACCAGGCTGGACGGGCCACCTTCTCCGGGGCCGTTGTCGCCCGACAGGGGAATGTGACGATTTATGCCGGACAACTCACCGTCTTTTACCCCGCCGGCCAGCGTGACATCGATCGTGTCGAAGCTTATGGCGCGGTGCGAATCGTTCAAGGCGAAAAGGTGGCTACCGGTGAAAAGGCCGTCTTCTTCAACAAGGAAGGCCGCGTGGTTCTCTCCGGCAACCCCAAGGTTCATCAGGGGCAGGACTTTGTTCAGGGTGAAGAGATAACCGTCTACCTCAATGAAGAGCGCAGCGTCGTTACCGGCGGTTCGGGCGGACGGGTCAATGCCACTTTTCACCCCCAGGGGGGCGGCAAGTGAGCCAACGACTTCACGCCCGGGGTCTGTGTAAGCAATATAAGGGGCGGCAGGTGGTTCGCTCGGTAGATCTTGAGGTTTCATCCGGTGAGGTGATCGGGCTTCTGGGTCCCAACGGGGCGGGCAAAACGACCTCGTTCTACATGGTTGTGGGGCTCGTCTCTCCCGACCAGGGGCAGGTCTTTCTCGATGACTTTGAACTGACCGGTCTCCCCATGTACCAGCGGGCCCGGGCCGGGATTTCCTATCTGCCTCAAGAGGCTTCGGTTTTTCGCAAGTTGACCGTTGAGCAGAACCTTTTGGCGATCCTCGAAACCCTCGATCTCAGCCCCGCTCAAAGAGCGGAGAGGAAAGATCGGCTTCTGGATGATTTTCGCCTGACCCATGTTTCCGGGTCGTACGGCTATGCGCTCTCCGGGGGAGAGCGCCGGCGGCTTGAGATTGCTCGCGCGCTGGTGATTGATCCGGCATTTATTCTTCTCGATGAGCCCTTTGCCGGTATCGATCCGATTGCTGTTATCACAACGTTCGCGAAACCCTCGGGGTCTGCGACAAGGCCTACATTCTCAACGAAGGTCAGATTCTCGAATTCGGCAAGCCTGAGGAGATAGCGGCCAGCCCGAAGGCCCGATCGATATACCTTGGGGATAAATTTAAATTGTAGTCGTGGGTTTATCCGCTGACCTGAAAGATTAACTACAGGAAAACGATTCGGTATTTATATGGCTCTGGAAATTCGTCAACAACTCAAGCTCAGCCAGCAACTTGTGATGACTCCCCAGTTGCAGCAGGCGATCAAGCTTCTTCAACTGTCCCGGATTGAACTGGTCGATATGGTTCAGCAGGAACTGGAAGAAAACCCGGTTCTCGAAGAAGGGGCTGATGTTGCTGAAGAAAAAGAGGTCGAGGAAGAAGCGTCCAAGGCTGAAGCACCTGCCGAAGAGATCAAGGAGGTCGCTGGCGAATCGGAGGGGATGACCGACATCGATTGGCAGACCTATCTCGAAGGGTACAACCTCGGCGGCACAGCGGGTGACTTTTACGAAGAGGACGAGGATCGCCCCTCTTTCGAGAATCTGCTCACTAAAAAAACTACCCTCACCGACCATCTCATGTGGCAGCTCAATCTCTCCCGGTTGGACGATCGGATACGTCAAGTGGTCGCTGAGATCATCGGTAATCTCGACGAAAACGGCTATCTGCAGGCGACTCTCGAGGGGATTTCTCAATCGATGGAACTGCCTCTGGAAACCGTGGAGGAGGCCCTGGGAGCCGTGCAGGAGTTCGATCCGCCCGGGGTCGCTTCGAGAAACCTGCAAGAATGTCTCCTCAAGCAGGTGGAGCATCTGAAGATGCAGGGTTCTCTCGTCGAATCGATCCTTCAGGATCATCTTCGGGAACTCGAAACGCGCAAATATTCAGTCATTGCCAAAGCCCTCGGGGTTTCACTCGATGAGGTGCTCGGTGCCGCTAAAATAATCTCCGGCCTCGACCCCCGCCCCGGCAGTGTGTTCAGTCAGGAAGATGTTCACTATATTTCCGCGGATATTTTCGTCTACAAGATCAGCGATGAATATGTCGTCGTTCTCAATGATGAAGGTCTGCCGAACCTGCGGATCAATTCCTTTTATCGTAATGCCCTTTCGGGTTCGGAAAAAGTGGATGAAAAAGCGGGTGAGTACATTCAGGATAAAATGCGCGGCGCCGTTTGGCTTATCAAGAGCATCCACCAGCGCCAACGCACCATTTACAAGGTCACCAAGAGCATCGTCAAGTTCCAGCGGGAATTCTTCGACAAAGGGGTCGACTATCTCAAACCCCTGGTGCTCAGGGATGTTGCCGAAGATATCGAGATGCATGAATCGACCATCAGTCGGGTCACTACGAACAAATATGTTCAGACTCCACAGGGGCTTTTCGAGTTGAAGTATTTCTTCAACAGCGGCATCAACACCACGGAAGGCGAATCGATCGCCTCTGAAAGTGTCAAAAGTAAAATCAAGGATATCGTCTCAGGTGAAAATCAGAAAAAACCCTATTCCGACCAGAAAATCGTC
>CALZIC010000002.1 GCA_945787285.1 uncultured Desulfuromonadales bacterium | reverse complement strand
CCTCGAGGATAACCCCGGTGTCGGGCCTGCGCGGCGAAAGGCCCTGCTCAGGCATTTTGGCAGCTTGCGTAAAGTCAGGGAGGCGCCCCTTGAGGCGTTGCGCTCGGTCCCCGGGTTTTCAGAGGCCCTGGCGCAGGCCGTTTTCGACTACCTGCGCCGACCAGGGTGAAATGTGCGGGGCCCTTTTTTCTAGTTCTGGTCTCCCCGGGAGGCCGAAGGGGCGCGTTCCTTTTTCTGATTGCAATTTATTCTTCGGTTTTGTTTAATTATGATCCTGCAAAAAGAATGGATTGGGCCGGTAAGCAGGCCCGTTAATAGCGGGGAGTCCCCGCCAGGGAGTTTGTTATGTCCAAATCGGTGGTGCCCAGAAAGATTCTGATCGTCGAGGCCGTAGGCTTTGCCCTTGTCATTTTGTTCCTCTGGCTCAATGAGTTCCTAGACCTCCCCCATAAGTTTCTCAAAGCGCGATCAACGCCGGTCAATACCATTGAAAGCATGTTCGAGACCGCTATTGTGCTGGTCCTGGCCATCGTGGTGGTGCTGATCACTAATCGCATGATCCGTCGTCTGCACGGGGCCAATGCCGAAAAGGCCCGTTTGTTTGACGTGATCGCCCACGATCTGCGGGCCCCTTTTACCAGTTTGATCGGCAACACCGAGCTTCTTCGGAAAAATTACGCGGAACTCTCCGATGAAGAGCGCCGGTCTCTCAGTTCCGGCATTTTTCAGGCGGCGGACAAGTCCCAGGGGCTTCTTGAAAACCTGCTGTTGTGGGCCCAGGTCAAGGTCGACTCAACCCCGCCCTCGCCGGAAGGGGTCGATCTGTACGAGATGATCGATGCCTGTCTTTCGCAGCAGAGGAAGCTGTTCGGAGCGAAAAACATCAGCCTGATCAACTCGGCACCCCGCCAGACTTATGTTCTGGCCGAACCCGATGCGGTCCGGTCGGTATTGCGCAACCTGGTTTCCAATGCGGTGAAGTATTCCCGTCCCGGAGGGACCGTCGAGGTGCAGGCCAAGCCCCGTGGCGGGAAAGTCCGGGTGTCCGTGGTTGATTCGGGGGTGGGCATGACCAAGAGTGACCTGAAACAGGTCTTTCAGATGGCGACCCGTTTATCGACTGCCGGCACTGCCGGCGAGACCGGTAGCGGCCTCGGGCTTATCCTCGCCCGGGAACTGGTTCAGCGCAACGGCGGGAAGATCAGAATCCGCAGCGAGGTCGATAAGGGAACGACCATTGCGTTCACCCTGCCGAAAACCCGGATCAAGGGAAAAGCCGCCAAACCCAAAGCAAAGCCGGCCTCTGCAGCAGCGGACTCGGTGACCGAGCAGGATTAGGCCGCCTCGGTCGGAGGTGGATCAACAGGGGGTTTGCGAATTAATTTTCAGGTTTGTCGCTTGCCAAGGTCGACAACTGCTGGTATATTTTGCGATGTTCATATGCGTTTGCAAATGAACTCCAGATGAAACCCCTCAGGAGGACGTTATGAAAATGAAAAAGTTAGGCAGCATGCTGTTGATGACTGTTCTCTGCTGCTTGTTGGCAGGGAATGCTTTTGCTGAAAACCGGGCCGGTGCCTTCACGGTGTCGCCGATGATCGGTGGTTTTACCTATGAAGGTGATCAGGGTTTAACCAACCGCAACCGTGTGAACTACGGTATCGGGCTCGGCTATAACTTCAGCGAAAACTGGGCCGTCGAAGGTCTCTTCAATTTTATCTCCGATGGCGAGATGATGTCCACAAAGGGGGGGCTGACCGATGTCGATGGTCTGCTCTATCGCCTCGAGGCGCTTTACCACTTCATGCCTGAGAGCCGCCTGGTTCCCTACTTCGCCATCGGCGGCGGCAACATCGTTCTCGATCCGGCCGAAGGCCCCCGTGACGACACCTTTCTTGCCGGTTACGGTGCCGGCCTGAAGTACTTTATGACCGAGGATGTTGCTCTGCGCCTTGACGCCCGCCACCTGATCGGGCTCGATGAGGGGATCGATGAAAGCAACAAGACCGATAACAACTTTCTCTATACCGCCGGCGTCACCTTTCAGTTCGGCGGCAAGGAAGCTCCCGCCGCACCCCGTGACAGTGACGGAGACGGCGTAACCGACGATCTCGATCGTTGCCCCGACACCCCCCGCGGTGTGGCTGTCGACGGTAGTGGCTGCCCTCTCGACAGTGACCGCGACGGTGTGTACGACTACCTTGACAAGTGCCCCGAAACCCCCCGTGGAGCGACGGTCGATGCCAACGGGTGTCCTCTCGACAGCGACGGCGACGGCGTCTATGACTACCAGGACAAGTGTCCCGGCACCCCCAAGGGGGTTGCGGTCGATTCCAGGGGTTGCCCGCCTGACAGCGACGGCGACGGGGTTGCGGACTATCTCGACAAGTGTCCCAACACCCCCAGGGGGGCTGCGGTTGACGCCAAGGGGTGCCCCCTTGACAGCGACGGCGATGGTGTTTTCGACTACCTGGACAAGTGTCCCGGAACCGCCAGGGGGATCGCGGTTGACGAAAAGGGTTGCCCGCTGACCTTTACGCTGCATCTTGAGTTTGACACCAACAAGGCGGACATCCGCCCGGCCTACCATCCCAGGCTCAAAGAGGCCGCCGATTTCATCGCCAAGTATCGTGGCTACCAGATTCTTGTCGGCGGGCATACCGACGATCGTGGAGCCAGTGAATACAATCAGGGGCTATCTCTGCGCCGCGCTGAAAGCGTTCGCAAGTATCTCATCGAAAAGTTCGGTGTTGACGGCAAGCTGCTCAACGCCCAGGGCTTCGGTGAAGACCGCCCGGTAGCCGGGAACAACACCGCCGAGGGGCGTCAGAGGAACCGCCGTGTAGAAGTTTCTGTGGTAGCACCCAACTAAGGGCTGTCTGAAATAGCTGAACGAAAAGGGCCGGAGTTCTCCGGCCCTTTTCATATACAGGGGGGATTGTACATTCTCCCGATGGGCTGGGGCGCCTCGCATGCGGCGTTCGGGCCAACAGGATCACTCTTTAGGGTGGTCTTTTGTTTTTTGGGTGGGGGGGATTTACAGGGTCAGGTGTTGCAAAAACTGGCTGACCAGCCGGTAGGTGATTCCCCAGAGCAGGGGGCGGTCCGGGCCGAGGAGTTCGATCGCATCGACCTGTCGTGGCGCTCCCTGCCACTCGATGGTGGTGCGAATGTGGCGGTCGGGGTTGGTCAGGTCGGTAATCGGGACATGGAAAATGTGTCCGATTTCGTGGTTAGGGCTCAGGGTGCCGGTGTCGGGGAGGAAGTAGACAAAGCAGGAGACGGTCACCGGAAGGTACGCCCCGGCGATATCGTCGAGCTGGCCAAGGTGCTCGGCCGGTGTGAGATCGAGACCGATTTCTTCGAGGGTCTCCCGTTGGGCGGCCTGTCGTGGGCCGGCGTCGCCAGGGTCGATGCGACCGCCGGGAAAGGCGAGATTGCCCGACCAGGGGTCTAGCGGGTGGCGGGCCCGCTCGATAAAGAGGACCGACAACCGTTCCGGGGGGCCGGTAAGAATGAGCGCTACCGCCGCGTGGCCTTTGGACGATTCGGTGAGGGCGACAGCGGGTCGGGCGCCGATGACCCGGCGGATATGGCCGAGGGTCATCGGCGGCTGGGGAGTCTCTGGATTTAAAGGGAGGGCGGACATCTCGGCAGTCTCCTTTTGCGGCGCACTGGCTACAGGGGGCCGCATTCCCTTTGCGGTCAGTCCTGTACAGGCTGGCGCCGGTGAACAAAAAAGGCCCCCGCTCCTTTGGAGCGGGGGCCTTGAGTTTGTCTGTCCTGCGATTACTCGACGGTGACCTTGGCGTCTTCGACGATGACGTCGTACTGGTAGCCGTGACCGAAGTCCTTGTCGAGGGTGATGGCTCCGCTGACCAGTACCGTGTCACCGACTTTGGCTGCCGAAGAGGTGGTGATGGTCAGGTCGTTGGTCCCTTCAGCACCGGTTCCGTCCTGCAGGTGGATCCAGTTCTTGCCCATGATTTCGGGGCTGTATTTGACGACCTTGCCGCGCACGGCCACTTCCTTGCCGGCCAGATCGGCTTTGGCGGTGAAGATTTCTTCGACCGTCTTGCCGCCTTCGGCCTTGGTGACCCCGGTGAAGTCAACGGTGGATGGGTCGGCCGGAGCGATGGAGGGGTGACCGCTGGGGAGATCTCCGGCAGGAGCGGAAGATGCCATCATCGCGTCCATGCCGCCGACCATGACAGCGGGAACAAAGTACACCAGGTCAAAGTCCCGGTTGAGGGTTTTGCTGTGATAGTTGGGCATCGCCATACCTTCGGGAACGGCTACGCTGTCGCCGACCTTGACCTGGAATTCGGGGGCCGCTGCCCAGATCTTCTCGGATCCGGTGTCGACCTGAACATAGGTGTAGCCGGCGGAGTTCACGGTTTCGACGACGGTGCCGGTTTTGCCCTGCATGGTCGCTGCCGGAGCTGTAGCGGTCTGGGCCGGGGCCTGAGCAACTTCGGTTTTGGGTGTCTGGTCTTTGCAGCCGGTGGCGGCCGAAAGGACTGCGGCACCGACGAGTACGAAGAAAAGGTGTTTTTTCACAGGGTTTTCCTCCAGGTATAAAGTGTTGTTTTTTCCGGGGCCAGAGCCCAGCGGCTACGGGAAGTGTCTCTGATATCTCAGCGTCCGAAAGTAGCACAGGTGAGGGCGGGGAGACAAGGGGGTTTTATTCCTTTATAATGTGTGCATATGCACCATCGCCAAGGGGAGGATAGGCACCCGGGTGGGCCACTTCGTACTTTCTTGCATGCCCTGAGGAATCGTGGCATGATGCCGCCACTTGATAAATGCCTAGCTGGAGCTTTACATATAATGGTACGCGAAAACGATCATGTGGCGATTTTTCATTCTATTCACCGCGTCATGAAGGCGGAGAAGGTCCTTAAGAAGGCGAAGGCCGAGGTGCTGCTGATCCCGGTGCCGCGGCAGCTCACCTCGGACTGTGGGCTTGCCATCCGCTATGCTGCTGACGATTCCGGAGGTGTTCTGGGGATCCTCGAGCAGGAAGGGCTGGCGCCCGCCGAAGTCTTCATGCTCGAAGGGGGAGCCTATCGGCGGCTCTCCCCGTAACATCTCTGCCTCGGTTGGTTCGCAAGGTTTTTCCCTTGACAAGGTAGGGGCGCTTATCTATAGTTCCGTTTTTGGCGAGAACCCATGCTACCGGTGTGTGAAACGGAATGCTTGACAATCTGACAGAAAAATTTGATTCGGTTTTCAAGAAGCTGCGCGGCCACGGCCGCCTGACCGAAGACAATATTAAAGAGGCACTGCGCGAAGTGCGTCTGGTTCTTCTTGAGGCCGATGTTAATTTTCGGGTGGTCAAGGATTTTGTCGAAGCGGTGCGCGTGCGTGCCGTGGGGCATGACGTTCTCAAGAGCCTGACACCGGCACAGCAGGTCGTCAAGATCGTTCGCGACGAACTCGGCCGGCTCATGGGCGAGGGGGAGGACAATTCCCTCATGCTCGAGTCGCGCCCGCCCGTTCCGATCATGCTGTGCGGCCTGCAGGGGGCCGGTAAGACGACCACCTGCGGCAAGCTGGCACTCAAGCTGCGGCGGGACAAGAGGAATCCTCTGCTGGTTCCTGCCGATGTTTATCGGCCTGCTGCGATTGACCAGCTCAAAACCGTTGGCCGCCAGCTGGGAGTCGATGTCTTCGATAGCCGAGCCGATCAGGACCCGGTGGCTATCTGCGAAGAAGCGCGTCGCTATGCAGAGCTCAACGGATACGATACACTGATACTCGATACCGCCGGCCGACTTCATATCGATGAAGAGCTGATGGGCGAGCTGGTGCGCATCAAAGAGTCCTTGCAGCCACAGGAGATTCTGCTGGCCGCCGATGCGATGACCGGTCAGGATGCGGTCAATGTCGCCCAGAACTTCGATGAGAAACTCGACATCACCGGCGTGATATTGACCAAGCTCGACGGCGATGCACGTGGTGGCGCCGCTCTTTCGATCCGGGCCGTCACCGGCAAGCCGATCAAGCTGGTCGGTCTGGGGGAGAAGATGGATGCCCTCGAGGCGTTCCACCCTGACCGCATGGCCCAGCGGATACTCGGCATGGGGGATGTCCTCACCCTGATCGAGAAGGCCGAAGCCGCCATCAGCCAGGAAGAAGCCGCTGCCATGGAGCAGCGGATGCGTAAAGAAGGGTTCACCCTTGAGACCTTCAGGGACCAGCTGCAGTCGATCAAGAAGATGGGGTCCCTCGATTCGATGCTCAAGCTGATCCCCGGTGCAGGCAAGGCGCTCAAGCAGGCCAAGGGGATGCAGCTGCCCGACAAAGAGATGAAAAAAATCGAGGCGATCATCAACTCGATGACCCGCGAGGAACGCAACAACCACAAGATTATCAACGGGGCGCGGCGGTTGCGAATCGCCAAGGGGAGCGGGACCAAGGTCCAGGATGTCAACCAGCTCCTGAAGCGATTCACCGAGGCCCAGAAGATGATGAAGAAAATGCAGCAGCTTGGACCCAAGGGGCTCAAGGGGCTGATGGGGCGAGGCGGAGGCCTCCCCTTTTAACGTGATACCGCAGCGAAACGGGGCCTGACGGCTTTTCCGGCAGTCACGCTTTCGCATTATAAATAGCAGAACGAGCAGACAAAAAGCGACAACGGGAAACCGTTCAGCACCATCAGGAGGAATAAAGAACATGGCAGTAAAAATCCGGCTGGCCCGCGGTGGCGCAAAAAAGAAGCCTTTTTACCAGGTTGTAGTAGCTGACGAGCGTTGCCCCCGCGACGGTCGTTTCATCGAAAACCTCGGGCAGTACGATCCTCTTCAGAATCCCCCCATGGTGAACCTGTCAGAGGAAAAAACCCTCGAGTGGCTGAAAAAAGGTGCTCAGCCCACCGATACCGTGCGTCAGATCCTGCGCAAGCAGGGGACCTGGGCCAAGTTCAAGGCCTAAGTCGCAGCGTATCCCACTCCGGGCGGTCGGAAGGGGCTGATTCGTTTCAGATTTTGATAAGATAACTGACATTACCGGACTATAAAGGACGGACTTCATGAAAGAACTTATCGAATTTATTGCGAAATCTCTGGTCGAAAACCCAGAGGCGGTCACTATTTCCGAAGAGCAGGATGAGGATGGAAGCATCCTTATCAAGCTAGCCGCCGCCCAGGAGGACATGGGCCGCATCATCGGCAAGCAGGGGCGTACGGCCAAGGCCATGCGCACCTTGCTCAATGCCAAGGCGACTCGTGAAAACCTGAGAGCCACTCTGCAGATCATGGAGTAATGAGTACCAGGGATAATCAGTTGTTCAAGGTGGGGGTTGTAGCCGGTACCCACGGATTGCGTGGAGACCTGAAGGTGCGCCCCCTTTCCTCTGAACCCGATACACTGCTGGGGGCAGAGGAAATCTGTATCAGTCAGAAAAATGGAAAGAGTGTTTTTCATCAACTGACTCGGGCGGTGCCCCACAAGGGCAACGTCCTTTTGCGTCTGCGGGGCCTTGACCATATCAACGAGGTTGAGGGACTGGTTGGCAGCGAAGTTTTCATGCGGGTCGACCAACTCCCCGATCTTCCAGAGGATGAGTATTACTGGCAGGAACTCGAGGGGATGTCCGTTTCCGATCGCTTGCGCGGTGACATCGGTATCCTCGAGGGGATGTTCACCACCGCGGCTCACGATGTCTATATTGTTCGCGGCCGGTATGGTGAAGTGATGATCCCTGTGGTATCGCAGTTCATTATCAGCGTAGACCGGCAGAAAAGACAGATCGAGGTCGATCTGCCGGAAGGGCTTGTGCCGGAATCCGATGAAGTTTGACGTATTAACCCTCTTCCCGGGCATGTTCGAGTCGCCCTTTGCCGAAAGCATTCTCGGCAAGGCGATCGGCAAGGGGCTGATGAGTATTTCAGCCCATAACCTGAGGGACTGGGCCGCGGGAAAGCATCAGGTGACTGACGACACCCCCTACGGCGGGGGCGACGGCATGGTGATGAAGCCCGAACCCGTCGCACGCGCCGTGGCCGCCCTTAAAGAGGAGTGTCCGGGCAGCAAGGTGCTGCTAATGACTCCTCAGGGGAAGCGGTTCAGTCAAGCCGACGCCCAGGCTCTGACCAAAGAGCCGGGATTGATTTTTCTCTGCGGGCGTTACGAGGGGTTCGACGAGCGCATCCGTCCCATGGTCGATGCCGAATACTCCCTGGGGGACTTTGTCCTCACCGGGGGAGAGCTGCCGGCCATGGTGATGATCGACGCGATCGCCCGGCTGCTGCCCGGTGTTCTCGGCAGCGTCGGCAGTGCCTTGGCCGACTCGTTTTCGGACGGCCTGCTCGAGCATCCGCACTACACCAGGCCGGTGGAATTTGAAGGTCAGCGGGTTCCCGATGTGCTGTTGTCGGGCAATCATGGCGAAATTGCCCGTTGGCGCCGCCGCAAACAGCTAGAACGCACCTTGCAGCGACGACCCGATCTGCTCGATGAGGCCCCTCTCTCCGAAGAGGACCTGCGACTGCTGAAAGAGATCCGCAGAGAACTTGGGGGCAGCCTGCCGTGAGTAGACCTTGTATGGCCGTGGCCCTGGTACACTACCCGATCGTCGATCGACGCGGTGACCGGGTCTCGACTGCGGTGACCAATCTCGACCTGCATGACATTGCGCGGACTTCGCGAACCTACGGGATCAAGAAGTTTTACGTGGTGACGCCGGTGGCGGAACAGCAGGTACTGGTCGAGCGAATTCTCGGACACTGGAAAGAGGGATTCGGTTCGCAATACAACCCGCACCGGGGAGAAGCATTGTCCCTGATCGAGGTCGTTTCAACCCTCGATGACGCGGTACGTCAGTGGCGGGAGGAAGCGGGTGAACTGGCCGAAGCGGTTCTGACCGGTGCCTCGCGCAGCGATGGTATTTCGTATCCGGACTGCCGTGAACTGGCATCCCGGAATCCCCTGCTCCTTGTTTTTGGAACCGGCTGGGGGCTGGCGCCTGAAGTTTTCGAATCCGGCTGGAAGGTTCTCGAACCGATAAAGGGTGCCGGGGATTACAATCATTTACCGGTTCGGAGTGCGGTCGCCATTATTCTCGACCGCTTGCTCGGAGCTACATAACGCGTACAACTTGCCCGGAACCTCGGTCCCTTTTCAGGTCTGAGGCTGGCATATAAAAACCGGAACGGATCAGAATAGAGGAGGAACAGATGAACATTATCGATCGTTTAGAAATGGAACAGATCCGCAAGGATATTCCCGTATTCAAGGCTGGGGATACCCTCAAGGTTCACGTCAAGATCGTTGAAGGCGACAAGCAGCGTATCCAGGTCTTCCAGGGCGTCTGCATCAAGCGTGTAAATCGCGGGGTCGGCTCGACCTTCACCGTGCGCAAAATCTCCAACGGGGTTGGAGTCGAGCGTGTTTTCTCGCTGAATTCACCGGCCGTTGACAAAATCGAAAACCTGATGGTTGGCCGGGTTCGTCGGGCCAAGCTCTACTACCTGCGCAACCTGCACGGCAAGGCTGCCCGTATCCGGGAAAAGCGCACTGCCTAAAGTGGCTGATCGCAAAAAAAGCCCCGGCCTTTGGCCGGGGCTTTTTCCGTTTTAGATCGGGTCGCGCGTCTGAACAATGCCCATCCCGAAAGAGCCGCATTCAGGATGGAAAAACCTTAGTGGTGAACTGCCGGGGCAACCGAAGCGCTTTCGGGGCAGGCAACCACGTAGACGATGAGAATGGCGAGCACCACGTAAACACCGATGGTGGCCCAGGCCCCTTTGCCGAAAACGTCCCCCAGGTCCTTCCATTGGACCAGGAAGGCAACGTAGAGGACAACGGCCAGAAGAATAAAAATTGCAGTCATGTTTTCTCTCCTTTTATTTGAGATTTGGGCGGATTTTGGCCGAATTGTATACGAAGGCGGCTATTAAATCCAGCCGGAATTTCAGCGCGAGGTAATCCATGCCCCTCGAACTCTTTGACACCGAGGAACTCTCCCCCCTTCATTTCGAGCAGCAGGCCTTGCGCCAGGGGTACCGGGCGGTCGCCGGAATCGACGAGGCCGGCCGGGGACCTCTGGCGGGTCCGGTGGTCGCCGCGGCGGTTATTCTTCCCGAGTGCTTCGACCTGCCGGGGCTGACCGATTCGAAAAAACTCACCGAAAAAAGGCGGGAAAAGCTCTTCCCGCTGATCCGCAGCCAGGCCCGGGCGATCGGCGTCGGCATCGTTTCTGCCGCCGAAGTCGATGAAATCAACATCCTTCAGGCGACCATTCGTGCCATGTCGCTGGCCGTTGCCCGCCTCAAGGATCCCGCCGACTGCCTCTTGATCGACGGCATCACTCCTCTGCCCCTGTCGGTTCCCCAGAAGACCCTTAAAAAAGGGGATTCGCGCTCCCTCTCCATTTCCGCCGCTTCGGTCGTCGCCAAGGTGGTTCGCGACCGCATGATGGTCGCCTATGACCGCCGTTACCCGGGGTATGGCCTGGCTGGCCACAAGGGGTATGGCAGCGCAGCACATAGGGAGGCGATCGCCTCACTCGGCCCCTGCCCCCTGCATCGTAAAACCTTTGGCGGGGTGCGCGAACACGTGGTTGCCCCGTGACCGAAAAGAGACTGGCTCTCGGGCGCTGGGGTGAAGATCGGGCGGTCGAGTACCTCCTTCGCCGACGGATGAAGATCGTGGAACGCAATTATCGCACCCCGCTGGGGGAAATCGATATCATTGCCAGCGACGGTCGGACCCTGGTTTTTGTCGAGGTCAAGACCCGCAGCAGCCTTTTGTACGGCACCCCTCAGGAGGCCGTCGGACCGACCAAACAGCGCCAGATTCTGCGTAGTGCCCAGTGGTATCTCTCCTCCTGCAATAAGACCAATTCCCCGGTGCGTTTCGATGTCATCGCCGTGATTCGACACGGAGAAGAGCCCCAAATCGACCATATTATCGACGCGTTCGGGGCCTGAAGACTGTTGCTTGGTCGGTTAGTCTTGATTTTAGGAAGATTCTAACTACAATGGGGCAAACGGTCCGCTCGGTTCGCCAACGGACCTGTCCTCCTCAGCAGGGCGCAAACATCGACTGCTGCAGGGTTTTGCCGTCACGCTCAAAGGTATCGTCCATGACCACATTATCGTCCCTCGGATATTGCCGCCTTGGCGTTGTGTCACCGCAACTGCGCGTGGCTGATGTTGAATTCAACTGCGAGCAGATTCGCCTCGCCGCCGAAAGTGCGGGACGGCAGGACTGCCGCCTCCTCATCTTTCCCGAATTGTGCGTCAGCGGCTATACCTGTGGCGATCTCTTCTTTCAGTCCCTTCTCCTTAGCCGCGCTAAAGCCGGGGTTCTCGCCCTGGCCGCTGCTCTGAAGGACTGGCCCGGCGCGGTGGTGGTCGGCGCCCCCGTGGAGCAGGGAGGGCGCCTGTTCAACTGTGCGGTTTTCATCTCCGGGGGGCAGGTCCTCGGGGTGGTGCCCAAAACCTTTTTGCCCAATACCCAGGAATTCTACGAAGAACGCTGGTTTTCGGCGTCCGGGGACCGTACCGCGGACTTTCTCGAGTGGGACGGGGGTTCGATCCCCTTTGGCACCGATCTGCTCTTTAACGCCGTTGACCAGCCCGGCTGTGTTGTCGGCGTCGAGATCTGCGAGGACGCCTGGGTGGCCAGCCCTCCCAGCGGCCGCATGGCAGTTCAGGGGGCGACCGTCCTTGTCAACCTTTCGGCCAGTCCCGAAGTACTCGGCAAGGAGGGGTACCGCCGATCCCTGGTCGAGGCCCAGTCGGCCCGATGCCTGGCGGCTTACGCCTACGCCTCGGCCGGACCCGGCGAATCGAGTACCGACCTGGTTTTTTCCGGCCATTCCCTGGTCGCCGAAAACGGCGTGGTGCTGGCCGAAACCGAGCGTTTTCAGTTCGAAACCGAGATGGCCATGGCCGATATCGATGTCGAACGCCTGATCAACGAGCGGGTTAAAAACAACAGTTTCGGAGCCTCCGCAACGAATGAAAAAGGGCGCTTTGTCCCCTTCGTGCTCGGTGCGGTGGCGCAGCAGGTACTGCGACGTCCCATACCGATCACCCCCTTCGTCCCCCCGGGCGGAGAGGAGCGCTCCTGCCGTTGTCGTGAGATCTTCTCTCTACAGACGACCGGCCTGGCCAAAAGGCTGCGTCATACCGGGGCCAGCAAGGTGGTGATCGGCCTTTCCGGCGGGCTCGACTCGACCCTGGCGCTTCTGGTGACGGTCAAGGCCTTCGATCGCCTGGGGCTCGACCGCAAGGGGATCGTGACGATTACCATGCCCGGTTTCGGCACTACGACGCGGACCCGCGGCAATGCCGAGGCGCTCGCCGACCTGCTTGGGGTCAGCCTGCGGATCATATCGATCGATGCCGCCGTGCGCAGGCACTTCAGCGACATCGGCCACGATGAAGCTCTGCATGACATTACCTACGAAAACGCCCAGGCCAGAGAACGTACCCAGATCCTGATGGATGTGGCGAACCAGCAGGGGGGCTTCGTCATCGGCACCGGCGACCTTTCCGAGCTGGCCCTGGGGTGGTGTACCTACAACGCCGACCACATGTCGATGTACGGGGTCAATGCAGGCGTTCCCAAGACGCTGGTTCGCTATCTGGTTTCATGGTGTGCCGAAGCGGAATTCTCCGGTAGAACGTCGGAGGTTCTGGCCGATGTCTGTGAAACTCCGGTCTCCCCGGAACTGTTGCCCCCGACCGAAGACGGCCAGATCGGGCAGGTGACCGAAGATCATGTCGGCCCCTACATTCTGCACGATTTTTTCCTCTACCACCTGGTCCGCTTGCAATATGCCCCGCGCAAGATATACTTCCTCGCCTGCCAGGCGTTTGACGGTGAATTTGCCCCGGAGACGATCCTGCGCTGGCTGAAAACCTTTTACCGCCGCTTTTTCTCCCAGCAGTTCAAACGCTCCTGCCTGCCTGACGGTCCCAAGGTGGGGAGTGTTGTTCTTTCGCCGCGGGGGGACTGGCGCATGCCGAGCGATGCCAGCGCGGCACTGTGGCTTGGGGAACTTGAATTGATCGAACAGGAGAAGGGAAAGTAGCCGGCGCCTCGATGAAGGTTGGCGTGGCGCAGGCTGCCGGTCACCACCGGCCTCTTCGGCGCACGCTGCTGAAGCGCCTGACTTAAACGATGATGTCTACTGGAACGCTTTATTTGGTGGCGACCCCGATCGGTAATCTCGAAGATATTACCCTGCGGGCCCTGCGCATTTTAAAAGAGGTCGACCTGGTGGCTGCCGAGGATACCCGGCACAGCCGCAAGCTCTTTAATCATTACGGGATCGGCACGCCGCTGACCTCGTACTTCGAACACAACGAGGCTGTCAAGGCCGAGCGGATCATCGACTGCCTGCGCCGGGGCGACTCGGTGGCGCTGATTTCCGACGCCGGTACGCCGGCGATTTCCGACCCTGGCTTCCAGTTGGTGAGTCGCTGCCGGGAGGAGGGCCTGCCGGTGAAGACGGTCCCCGGACCGTCAGCGGTCGTCTCGGCCCTGTCGATCTCCGGGCTTGCCGTCGAGCGGTTTGCCTTCGACGGTTTTCTTCCGGCCAAATCGAAGGCCCGTCGGCAGATGCTCGCCGCCCTCAAGTCGGAGCCGAGAACGACCCTTTTTTACGAGGCCCCCCATCGCCTTCTGGCGGCGCTTGGCGATCTGCAGGAGGAGCTCGGCGCCGACCGTCGTGTGGCGGTGGCTCGCGAGCTGACCAAGGTGCACGAGGAAATGTTCCTCGGTACGGTGGCCGAAGCCCTGGAGCATTTTGGCCATGGGCGGGTCCGCGGCGAAATCGTCCTGGTGGTTGAGCCGGCCGCCGAGCAGAAGCCGGAGGGGACGGTTCGTGAGGCGCTGCTGAAGCTGCAGGCCGAAACCGACCTGCCCCCCAGGGAAATCGTCAAGCGGGTGGCACGGCAGTTCGGGCTGTCGGGGAGCGATGTCTATCGGCAGAGTCTTGAGTTGAAGGACGGGGAGGGGGAATGAGCGAGGCTAAAGAGACAATACTGGTGGTCGATGATCATAAGACGGTCGGCCTGCTCATGGAAGCGGTCCTGAACCTCAAGGGATATCATGTGTTGAACGCCCAGAGCGGCGCCCATGGCCTCGAACTGGTGCGAAACGAGAAGCCGGTGCTGATTTTTCTCGACATCATGATGCCCGAAATGGACGGCTACCAGGTCTGCCGGGAGCTCAAGGCCGACCCGGCGACCCGGGATATCCCGGTGGTCTTTTTGACCGCCCGGGGCGCTGAGGGGGACCTCGAACGTGGCCAGGAAGCCGGTTGTGACGGCTATCTGACCAAGCCTTTTAAAACCATGGAAATCCTTGGGGAGATAAGGCGATTTCTGGGTGAGCCGCTCAGCGACAGATCTCGAAGCAACTGAATTCGCCGCGGTACGCCTGCCAGTCGATGAGCACCTCGTCGACCTGCGCCATCGACGGTCCCTGCTGGAGAGCCTCGATGGCGGCGCGAATGTCCGACTCTTTTCCCTCCAGCAGGGCGGCGACGTCCCCGTTGGGAAGGTTTTTGACCCATCCGCTCAGATCGTGTTTCTGCGCGACCTGGCAGCTGAAATAGCGGTAACCGACCCCCTGCACCTGTCCCCTGATACGCACAACGGCACGAACCTGTCTCATCACGTCCTCTCTTTCATCATCTGCAGAAATTCTTCTTCGTTTAGAATCACAATCCCCAGCTTCTGCGCTTTTTCGAGCTTGCTTCCGGCCTCCTCGCCCGCAACCAGGTAGTCGGTTTTTTTGCTGACCGACCCGGTGGCCCGTGCGCCAAGGGTCTCGACCATCTCCTTGGCTTCATTGCGCGAAAAGAGCGAGAGGCTACCGGTGAAGACGAACGTCTTGCCCGACAGGGGACCCCCGGCGCGTTTCTCTTCCGCCGTGGGAACCACGCCTGCTTCCTTGAGCCGGTCGAGGACTTGCCGGTTGCGTGCATCAGAGAAAAATGCCACCACGCTGTCGGCGGCCTGGGGGCCGATCTCATGAACCGCCTGCAGGTCCTCCCGGGACGCGCGCATCAACTCCTCAAGGGAGCCGAACTGGTGGGCCAGAACCTTGGCCAGGTGCTGGCCCACATGGCGAATGCCGAGGGCCGCCAGAAAGCGGGGCAGGGGGCGGTTTTTGCTGGCGGCGATGGCTCCGAGAAGTTTCTCGGCGAGCTTATCCCCCATCCGGTCGAACTCAAAGAGGTCTTCGGTGGACAGAAAGTAGAGGTCGGCTACGCTGGAGACCTTGCCCAGGCTGAGGAGTTGATCGATATAGCGGTCGCCGAGGCCGTCGATGTCCATGCCGCCGCGGGAAGCGAAATGCTTGATCGATTCCTTGAGCTGGGCCGGACAGGACAGGCCGTTGCAGCGGGGTACCACCTCGCCTTCAAGGCGGGTGATCGGTTCGCCGCAGGCGGGGCACTTCACCGGCAGGGGGACGGCCCGCTCGGAGCCGGTGCGCTTTTCGGCCAGCACCTTGACCACGTCGGGGATGACGTCGCCGGCCCGTTCGACCACGACCTGGTCGCCGATACGGACATCGAGCCGCTCGATCTCGTCCCAGTTGTGCAGGCTGGCACGCGAAACGATGACGCCGCTGACCTCGACCGGTTTGAGGTGGGCCACCGGGGTGACCGCCCCGGTGCGGCCGACCTGCAGCTGGATGTCTTCAACCGTGGTGACGGCCTGGCGGGGGGGGAACTTGTAGGCGACGGCCCAGCGCGGGGTGCGGGTCTTCTCGCCGAGTTCGTGCTGCAGGCTGCGGTGGTTGACCTTGACGACCATGCCGTCGATTTCAAAGGGGAGCCGGTCGCGCTGCTCGGACAGCTCGCGATAGTAGGCCAGGACCCCTTCGATGTCCGGTTGGACCCGGGTCCAGTCAAGGTTGACCCGAAGCCCGAGGCGCTGCAGCTTCTCGAGCATCTGACCATGGGTCGGCGGCAGCTCGCCGGCAACTTCGCCCACCCCGTAACAGAAAATCTTCAACGGGCGCGATGCGGTAATGGATGAATCGAGCTGCCGCAAACTTCCGGCAGTGGCGTTGCGCGGGTTGGCGAAGGTGGCCAGAGCCTCTTCTTCGCGATTGCGGTTCAGGGCCTGAAAGTCGGCCAGGTCCATGAAGACTTCGCCACGGATCTCGAGAATCTCGGGGCAGGGGCGATTGAGAACCAGGGGAATCGAAGGGATGGTTTTGACGTTTTCGGTGATCTTTTCGCCGACGGCGCCGTCGCCGCGGGTGGAGGCGGTAACGAGGACTCCGTCGCGATAGACGAGTTCTACGGCCACCCCGTCCATTTTCATTTCGCAGACGTATTCGATGGGGGCGTCGGTGGCGAGAAACCGCTTGATGCGCGCGTCGAACTCCCGCATCTCCTGGTCGTTGAAGGCGTTTTCCAGCGAAAGCATGGGGTGGGTGTGGCGAACCGGTTCGAATTTGTCGAGCGCAGGAGCACCGATCCGCCGGGAGGGCGACTCGGGGGTGCCCAGCTCGGGGTGGTCTATTTCGATCTGGAGCAGTTCTTTGAACAGGCGGTCGTATTCGGCATCCGGTATTTCGGGCCGGTCGAGAACGTGGTAAAGGTAGTTGTGATGATGCAGGGCGGCGCAGAGTTCCCCGTGGCGTTTCTGGGCCTGGTGGTGATCGTTGGCACTAGCTGGCAAGTCCATTCTCCTGTCCCCGGTAGGTGACCGTGTTGAATTCAGGTTCAAGGCGAATATATAGCATACCGGGTTGGCGCGGTTCAAGATTCAGCACCGGGTGGTAATAAATTGTAATTGCCGAGGGGTTCATGTAGAATCCGTCCTTTTATAAATACTATCGGGAGAACCTTGCGTGGACGATCAACTGGTTCGCCTCCTCATCCTTGGGGGGCTGTTTATCTTTTCGGCATTTTTTTCCGGATCCGAAACGGCGCTCATGGCCATCGACCGGCTCAGGGTCAAGTACCTGGTGCAGAAAAATCGCCGCGGCGCCAAACTCCTCGAAGAGGTTCTCGATAAGCCGGACAATCTCCTCGGTGCCATCCTGGTCGGCAACAACCTGGTCAATATCGCCATCTCGGTATTGGCCACCGGCCTGTTCGTGAGCCTCTACGGTGAGCGGGGGGAGTTGATCACCATTCTGGTACTGACCCCCTTGCTGCTCATTTTTTCCGAAATCAGTCCCAAGTCCTATTCGGCCAAGTACCCTGAAAAGGTCTCTTTTCTGGTCCTTAGGCCGATCATGCTGGTGATGTACCTGCTGGCTCCCGTGATCTGGCTGGTCACCGGGTTCTCGCGGTTTTTTACCCGCCTGTTTCCCGGCGAAAGAGACAGCCGCCCGGTGATATCGGCGGATGAAATCCGCACCCTGATCACCGTCGGCGAGCAGACCGGCGTGGTCCCCAAGGCCCAGCGGCGCATGCTTCACGGGGTGTTCGAACTGTCGCAGACCCGGGTGCGGGACGTGATGATCCCCCGCACCGAAGTGGTCGGCATCGATGTCAACGGGCGCTATGAGGATGTCCTCCCCCTGGTGCAGCAGTCGCGCCATTCGCGCTTTCCCGTTTATGACGGCAGCCTCGATAACGTGGTGGGGATTATCCATTCCAAGGACATCCTCGCCTCGATAGGTGGGGAAGAGATCCTGCCCCTGGCGGAAATGGTTCGCGAACCCTACTTCGTGCCCGAGTCCAAACGTATCGAGCCGCTGCTTCAGTCGTTTCGCAAGAAGCAGGTGCATCTGGCCGTGGTGGTCGATGAATATGGGGGGGTGGAAGGGATTGTGACTCTGGAGGATATCGTCGAGGAGATCGTTGGCGAGATTCAGGATGAGTACGATGCCGAAGAGGCCCTGCTGCGCAAAGTCGCCCCCCGGCGCTATGTCATTGACGGCAGCGCTTCGCTTAAAACGATCAATCGGCGCTTTAACCTCTCCCTTTCCGAAGAGCACGTGACGACCCTGGCCGGATTTTTATTACGTACCATGGGAAATATTCCCTCCGAAGGAGACCTCTGTGAAGAGAGCGGTATTGTTTTCAAGGTTCTCAAAGTGGTCGACCGCAGGGTCGAAGAGATTGAAATGACACTCCCTTCTGAGGAATCTCCAACCTGATCGAAAATTCACCGATTGCCTTTCGAGCCCCCGGTTTAGGGGGCTTTTTTTTTTGACTCCGACCGACCCTAAGCCCTTAAAAAACAGGAAAATTCCCTTGACAACCCCAGGGGTGGGGGATATCATTCCCAAAACGTGGGGAAGTGGGACAAATTGTCCCAGAGGGGCTTTGGATTGATATTTCAGGGGGAGTCGAACAACTCGATCGACACCAAAGGGCGGGCGAGCATTCCTGCCAGGTTCCGTGAAACGCTCGCCGATTCCTACGGGGACGAGTGCCTGATGGTGACCAAGAATCTCGAAGGCGGGCTGTCAGCCTATCCGGCCTCAAGCTGGCCCAAGATCGTCGAGAATGTGAGCCAGATCCCCCCCGGCAACAAAAAAACCGCCACCATTCGCCTGATTATCGCTCCGGCCGAAAAGTGTTCTTTCGACAAGCAGGGGCGTATCCTGATCCCCCCCTCCTTGAGATCCCACGCCGGTCTTGAAAAGGAAATCGTCGTGGTCGGCATGTTTGAAAAAATCGATATCTACAGCCAGATCATATACGCCGATGTTACCCGGGACTCCAAGGCGGTGCTGCTGGAGGATCCTGACTTTATTTCTTCCTTGGGGCTTTAGCCGTTGCCTGAAGATACGTTTGTCCATCTGTCCGTCATGCCCAACGAGGTGCTCGATTATCTGGCGCCGACTGCGGGGGGAGTTTATCTCGACGGTACTCTCGGCGCGGGCGGTCATTCCCGCCTGATCCTCGAGGCCTCCAGTCCGGACGGGCGCCTGATCGGTCTCGATCGCGACCCGGATGCCATTGCCAAGGCCACCGGGGTGCTCGCCCCGTTTGGCGAGCGCGCCATCCTCAGGCATAAGAACTTTTCCGAAGCCCCCGAGGTGTTGGCCGAGCTGGGGATCCCAGGCCTTGACGGCATGCTGCTCGACCTGGGGGTTTCCTCTTACCAGCTCGATGCCTCGCAGAGGGGGTTCTCCTTCCGGGCCGACGCCCCCCTGGACATGCGGATGGATCAGGGCAGGGGAGAGACGGCCGCCGATGTGGTCAACACGTTTTCGGCCGAGGAACTGAAACGGATCTTTCGCGAATACGGGGAGGAGCGCTATGCGGGCCGGATTGCCAGGCGCATCGCCAAGGTGCGGGAAGAGGCGCCGCTGAAAACGACCGCCGAGTTGGCCGAGCTGGTTCGGGGGGCGGTCCCCGGAGGTTTTGTTCCGGCCCGGATTCACCCGGCGACCCGAGTCTTCCAGGCGTTGAGAATTCACGTCAATCGGGAGCTCGACCATGTCTCGGCAGGGGTCAGGCAGGCGATCGACCTGCTGCTTCCCGGCGGGCGGCTGGTGGTGATCAGTTTCCATTCCCTCGAAGACCGCATCGTCAAGCGTATTTTTCGAGATGAGTCAACAGGGTGTGTCTGCCCTCCGCGTCTGCCGGTGTGCAGCTGTGGGCAGGTTCCCAAGGTCAAGGTGCTGACCCGCAAGGCGGTTCGCGCAACTGAAGAAGAGATTGCAGAAAACCCCCGGTCAAGGAGCGCTGTGCTGCGAGCCGTTGTCCGCTGTCCCGATTCGTTTTGATATTACCTGATAGGTATTGAGGGAGGGTGTCGTGTCTGATACCACTATTAAGTCTCTTCCGAAAGTGAGTGGTTTTTCCCTGTCTCGTCCGAGGCTGCTGCCGCTTTTTGTCTACTTTGCCCTGCTGCTCGGGGTTTCCCTGTTTTTTGTCTGGTCACGCATCGCGATCGTCAACCTGGAATACGATATTTCCCGGCTGGGCAGCCGTCTGCGCGCTGTCGAGCAGGAGAACAAGGGCCTTCGCCTCGAGGCGGCGCATCTGCGCAGTCCGGGTCGGCTCGAAAAGGTGGCCCTCAATCAACTTGGACTGCGGTCGCCGAGCGTTGATCAGATCATTATTGTCGACTGATGGATAAACTGGAGAAATGGATTCGCCTGCGCATAAAGCTCGTTGCCTTCTGTTTTCTGGTTGCATTCGTGCTTGTTGCAGTACGTGCGTTTCAGCTTCAGGTGCTCGGTCAGGAGGGGTGGAAAAAAAGAGCTGAAAGGCAGCATCAGAAAGTCATATCTCTTACCCCCAAGAGGGGGACTATCTATGACCGCAATGGTGAGGAGTTGGCATTGAGCGTCGAGGTTGATTCCATCTACGTCGAGCCACACAAGGTCACTGCCCGTGACCGCACCGCCAGATCCCTGTCGGATGTCCTGTCTCTGCGTGCGGCCACCATTAAGTCTAAACTCAAATCGAACAAGAAGTTTATCTGGTTAAAGCGGCAGGTTTCCCCGAGGGAAAGCGAAATGGTGAAAGCCCTCGATCTCGACGGGGTGGGCCTGACCAAGGAGCACCGCAGGTTTTACCCGAACGCTGAAGTTGGCGCCCAGGTCCTCGGCTTTACCGGGATCGACCCCAGGGGGCTCGAGGGGGTCGAGCTGAAGTACGACTCGGTAATGCTCGGCGAGGGAGGGTACCTGGTGATGGAGCGCGACGCTTTCGGCCACGGCATCGGTTCGGGCGAGAGCGTGGTCAAGGGCGTGCAGAGCGGCGGTAACCTTTACCTGACCATCGATAAGAATATTCAGTACATCGCCGAAAAGGAACTGGCGGCGGGTGTGGCCTCGGCCAGGGCCAAAGCGGGGAGCGTTGTGGTGCTCGACCCGGCCAGCGGTGAAATCCTTGCCTTGGCCAACCAGCCCGACTACAACCCGAACGCTTACAGGAAATACCGGCCCCGTCATTGGCGCAACCGGGCGGTCTGCGACACCTTTGAGCCCGGTTCGACCATGAAGGTTTTTGTCATGGCCGCAGCGCTCAACGAAAGACTGGTGAGGGCGGACCAGATCATCGACTGTGAAAACGGCAGCTATCCCGTGGGCGGAAAGGTCATTCACGATCACCATCCCTATAAAAAACTGACCGCCGCCGAGGTCATCAAGGTCAGCTCGAATATCGGCGCGGCAAAAATCGGTAAAGCCCTCGAACGCGACCGCCTCTACAACTACCTGACCGATTTCGGTTTCGGGCGAAAAAGTGGTATCGATCTTCCCGGCGAAGTCTCGGGCCTGCTGCGGCAGCCTTCGCGCTGGTTCGAGGTGGACTTGGCGGCGATCTCCTTCGGCCAGGGGATGACCACCACCCCCCTGCAGTTGGCAAGGGCAGCCGGAGCCCTGGCCAACGACGGTTTTCTGATGGACGCTCCCATTGTCGAGCGCATCACCAATGACCGCGGGGAAGTGGTCGAGAAGAGGACCCCACAGGCCGTTCGCCAGGTCGTGTCGAAAAAAGTGGCCCGTCAGGTTCGGGAGATGATGGCCCTGGTGGTGGACGAGGGGGGGACCGGTACCCTGGCCGCGGTACCCGGTTTCCGGGTCGGTGGAAAGACCGGAACGGCCCAGAAGGTCGATCCGGTCACCGGCGGCTACTCGGTGGACAAACGGACGGCCTCGTTTCTGGGGATGGTCCCGGCTGAAAAACCGCGCCTGGTGGTGCTGGTGATGATCGATGAGCCCAAGGGCCATGTTTACGGAGGCCTGGTGGCGGCGCCGGTCTTTTCGAAAATCGCGGCGCAGGCGCTGCGTTACTTGAAGGTTGCACCGACCGAGGGGAATAACGTCGATCCCTTGCCGCCGCTGCCCACCGTTGAGGCCCTGGCCGCACCGGTTCCGGTCGCTGCGGTGGCCGGAGAGGGCCACGATGCACCGGTCATGCCCGATTTTTCCGGGATGAGTTACCGGCAGGTTCTTCAGGCGATGTCCAGCACAGGCATCAACATCAAGCTCAAAGGTTCCGGGCGGGTCGTATCCCAGTCCCCGGCGCCCGGTTCCCTGATAAAATATGCAAGCGAGGTCTGGGTCAGGCTGGCTCCGCCGACCTGATTCCTTGCTCGATTCAGGATCATGATAACCACGGGGTAGAGAGATCGAGAGCCATGAAGATTTCCGAGCTGGTTAAAAATCTGCCCGACAGCCTGATCTCCGGCCCTCAGGATGTCGAGGTGACGGGGCTGTACTACGATTCCCGTGCCGTTCAGGCCGGCGGGGCGTTTTTCGCCCTGCGGGGCCTGCTGGTCGATGGACATCGTTACATCGACAACGCGGTTTCCCAGGGGGCCGTCGCGGTCTTCATGGAGGAAGAACACCCCCTGCCCGAGAACGTGGCCGGCGTGCTGGTCACTAACGGTCGCCTGGCCATGGCCCGTGCGGCAGCGGCCTTTTACCATGATCCGACCCGGGATATGCCGACGGTGGGGGTTACCGGCACCAATGGCAAGACGACCGTCACTTACCAGGTCGAAGCCATTCTGCGCGCCGCCGGATACGATCCCGCTGTCCTTGGCACCATCAGCTACCGCCATGGCCAAAGCAACATCGCCGCGCCCAATACCACCCCGGAGTCGGTCGACCTTCTCCGTTCTATCGCCGGGTTCAAGGGCGATGGAGCCGACGCGGTGGTCATGGAGGTTTCCTCCCATGCTCTTGATCAGCACCGGGTCGACGGGGTCGGTTTCGATGTCGGCGTCTTTACCAACCTGACGCCCGAGCACCTCGACTACCACGGGACCATGGAGGAGTACTTCGACACCAAGGCGCGGTTTTTTTCCGAACTCCTTGCATCCCGCGCCAAAGTGATTAATATTGACGACCCTTTCGGGCGGAAGCTCGAAGCGATGTTTCCCGGCAGCCTCACCTGCGGCCGATCGTCCGATGCCCAGGTTCGGGCCGTCAGCGCCAGGGTTTCCGTGCAGGGCATCGAGGCGCAGATCGCTACCCCCAAAGGGGATTTTCTGCTGAAGTCACCGATGATCGGTGACTTCAATCTGCACAACCTGCTGTGCGCTATCGGGGCGGGGCTTGCCCTCGATATTCCCGTCGCCAAGATCGCCGAGGCTTTGGCTGCGGCGCCCCAGGTGCCGGGTCGGCTTGAGCGGGTCGAAAACGATCGGGGGGCGCTGATTCTGGTCGATTATGCGCACACCGGCGATGCCCTGGAAAAGGTGCTGGAGACGCTGGTGGGGCTCCAGCCGAAGCGGCTGATCACCGTCTTCGGGTGCGGGGGCGACCGCGACCGCAGTAAAAGGCCGGTCATGGGAAAAGCGGCGGCCTGTTTTTCCGACTTGGCGGTCGTAACCTCCGACAACCCGCGTACCGAGGATCCCCTTGTTATTCTCGACGAAATCCGCGAGGGGGTGCGTCAGGTGCATGCCAGGGAGTGGAGCGCAGAAGAAGGCCGCACGATTCGCGGCCGGGGGTTTGTGACCATCGCCGATCGTGCCGCGGCGATCGCCTATGCCGTTTCGCTGCTCGAGGAGGGCGACCTCCTTCTGGTCGCAGGCAAGGGGCATGAGGATTATCAGATTGTCGGGCATCAGCGGTTTCATTTTGATGACCGGGAGGAGCTGCGAAGAGCTTTGAAAGGGGTGAACCTATCGTGATAAGCCTCGATATTCAGCATATAGCCCAGATTCTCGGTGGCAGGGTGTCCCCTTCAGGGGCGACCGGTATGGTGACCGGTTTTTCCACCGACAGCCGGACCCTGAAGCCGGGAGAGCTCTTTATTCCCCTGCGGGGACCGAATTACGACGGCCACGATTTTCTCATGCGAGCCCTGCGCAATGGCGCGGCGGCCTGTCTCAGCGAAGAGGTGGTGGCCGGTTTTCCGATTCCGGTGATCCAGGTTTCCGACACCCTGGTCGCTTTGGGAAACCTCGCCGCCTCCCTGCGCAGCGAATTCTCCGGACCCGTGGTGGCTCTGACCGGATCGACCGGGAAAACGACCACCAAGGAGATGCTGGCGAGCATCCTGGAGTTGACCGGCGAGGGGCTGAAGACCGAAGGGAATTTCAACAACCTGATCGGATTGCCGCTGACCTTGTTCCGGCTCAACGAGCAGCACCATTGGATCGTGCTCGAGATGGGGATGAGCGCCCGCGGCGAAATCTCGCGTCTGGCGGAAATCGCCGCCCCCAATATCGGGGTGGTGACCAATGTCGGCCCGGCGCATCTTGAAAATCTGCAGAGCCTCGACGGCGTGGTGCGGGCCAAGGGCGAACTCTTTGCCGCCCTTAAGCCTGGGGGAACGGCGCTGGTCAACATCGATGACAAGAGAGTGGCCAAGCTGCCGGTTGCCAATGGCGTGAAGCGGCTTTGTTTCGGCCTTTCGGCTGAAGCGGAGATCCGCGCTGAAAACGTCTTGGCATCCGGCGAAGCCGTATCCTTTGACCTGTGGCTGCCCGGCTGCGAAAAAAGGGCGGTTCGCCTGCATATCGCCGGGCGTCACAACGTCTACAACGCCCTGGCGGCAGCCGGTGTCGCCTATGCCCTCGGTGTGGACAGCGACCTGGTGGTTCAGGGGCTCAAGGCCTTCAGGCCGACCCAGGGGCGCATGGAGGTGATCCCGTTGTTAAACGGATCCATGATCCTCAACGACAGCTACAATGCCAATCCGCTGTCGGTCAAGGCAGCCTTGGAAACCCTCGATGAAATGGGGGGGGAGGGACGCCGCATCGCCGTGCTGGGGGACATGCTGGAGTTGGGGGAAACTGCGGCCGAACTTCACCGCGAGGTCGGCGAAGAGGCCGCCCGACGGGTCGACCTGCTGCTGGTTATGGGCGAGATGGCCGCTTCTCTCGCCGCGGGAGCGCGCGATGCCGGGATGCCGGATGAGGCGATACGGGTTGTCGATTCCCACCAGGCAGCGGCCGATCTCCTGCGCCAGGGGATGCAGGCCGAGGACCGGATCCTTATCAAGGGGTCGCGCGGCATGAAAATGGAAAAGGTCGCCGCGGCCCTGTGCGAAACTGAACCCTGTATGGCCGAGGGCCACTGCTAGAGGACGCCGATGCTGTATCATTTTTTATATCCTCTGCATGACCAGTTTTCGGTCCTGTATATCTTTCGCTACATCACCTTCAGGACCATCTACGCGACCATCACCGCACTGGTCATTGCGTTTATTCTTGGCCCCTGGCTGATCAACAAGCTGTCGAGTCTGCAGATCGGACAGACGATCCGCAAGGTCGGTCCGGAGTCGCATTTTAAAAAAGAGGGAACTCCCACCATGGGGGGGACGCTGATTCTGCTGGCGATTGTACTGCCGACCCTCTTGTGGGCCGATCTGAAAAACCCCTACGTGTGGATCACCCTGCTGGTGACCGTCGGTTTCGGTGCGGTCGGCTTTGTCGACGATTACCGCAAGGTCAAGTACAAGAACAGCGACGGGCTGTCGGCCCGCTGGAAAATGGTGTGGCTGATGCTGATCTCGCTGGTCGCCGGCCTCGCTCTTTACTACTACCCCCCGTTCGAAACCACCCTGGTCTTCCCGTTCTTCAAGGGGGTGAGACCGGATCTGGGGGCCTTTTATATTCCGTTTGCCATGCTGGTGATCGTCGGTTCGGGCAATGCGGTCAACCTGACCGACGGCCTCGACGGCCTGGCCATCGGCCCGATGATCATCGCCTCGGGGACTTACCTGCTATTTGCCTACCTGGCCGGAAACGCCCGGTTGTCGGACTATCTGCAGATCAGCAGCGTGCAGGGGGCCGGGGAACTCTCGGTGCTCTGTGGTGCGATGGTCGGGGCTGGGCTCGGGTTCCTCTGGTTCAACACCTACCCGGCCCAGGTTTTCATGGGCGATGTGGGAAGCCTCTCCCTGGGTGGGGCGCTCGGAACCATCGCCGTGATCACCAAGCAGGAAATCGTGCTGGTGATCGTGGGGGGGATTTTCGTGGTGGAGGCCCTTTCCGTCATCTTCCAGGTGACCTCGTTCAGGCTGTACGGCAAGCGGATTTTCCGCATGGCCCCGATCCATCACCATTTTGAACTCAAAGGATGGCCGGAGCCGAAGATCATCGTCAGGTTCTGGATCATCAGCATCATTCTGGCCCTTGTTGCATTGTCGACTCTCAAGCTGAGGTAGTATGCGGCGTGATTTTAAAAACCAGAGCGTCATCGTGGTGGGGGCAGGCCGAACCGGTCTGGCCCTGTGCGCGTATTTCGCTCGCCGCCAGGCCCGGGTGACCCTCTCGGACCGCCGCTGCAGAGAAAACCTGGACGGACTTGACGCACTGCAGAGAGCAGGAGTCGCCTTCGATCTCGGCGGACATACCCTCGAGCTTTTCCTGGCCGCCGATCTGGTCGTGGTCAGTCCCGGGGTGCCGCTCACCATCGCCGCCATCGCGGCGGCTGCAGCCGAAGGCATTCCCGTACTCGGTGAAATAGAAATCGCTTTCGCCGAGAGCGAGGCGCCCCTGGTGGCCATTACCGGCACCAACGGCAAATCGACCACCACCACGGTGATGGGGGAGATCTTCTCGGCCTGGGGCAAGAAAACCTTTGTCGGCGGCAATCTCGGGACCCCTCTGATCGAGGCGGTGGATCTTGACCGCTGGGACTGGATTGTTGCCGAGCTCTCCTCGTTTCAGCTCGAGGCGATCGAATCTTTCAGGCCCCGCTATGCGCTGCTCCTCAATATTTCCGAGGATCACCTCGACCGCTACCCCGATATGCAAAGCTACGTGGCGGCGAAAAGGCGCATGTTCGAAAATATGACCGCCGGCGATGTCATGATCCTCAACGATAACGACCCTGCGGTTCTCAGGGCCGCCAAGGGCTGCCCGGCCCGAGCCGTTCACTTTTCCTCCCGGCGGGTTCTCGAGGAGGGGATGGGCTTCGACGGCAGCCACATCGTCTGGCGGCATGCCGGTGTGTGCCGACGGTTCCCGGCGGATCAGCTGCGCCTGAAAGGGCTGCATAATATCGAAAACGTCATGGCGGCGATGATCCCCCCGCTGCTGGAGGGGGTTCCCCACCAAACCGTGTGGGCGGCGGCTGCAGGCTTTGCCGGGCTGCCTCACCGAATGACCGAGGTCCGGGTTCTTGACGGCGTGGCCTGGTACAACGATTCGAAGGGGACCAACGTCGGCAGCGTGGTGAAGAGCCTGGCCGGGCTGCAGGCCCCTGTCACCCTGATTGCCGGCGGCAAGGACAAGGGGGGGGACTACCTGCCGCTGGTCGAGCCTGTCCGAGAGAAGGTGGCGCATCTGGTGCTGATCGGCGAAGCGGCCGAAAAAATGGCCGGAATTTTCAGCGACGCAGCCGATGTTGTGCGGGCCGCATCCCTGGAGGAGGCGGTCGGGGTGGCCCGGGAGTTGACCCCAAAGGGCGGCGCCGTCCTCTTCTCGCCCGGTTGTTCGAGTTTCGACATGTTCAGAAGTTTTGAGGAGCGTGGCGACGTCTTTACCCGAGCCGTACTGGCTCTTGAGCCCGGAGGGAACGCCTAGCCGATGGAAGTCAGGAAGGGATTCGATACGACGATTCTGCTGCTGGCCGTGGTGCTGACCCTGTTCGGGATCGTCATGGTCTATTCGTCTTCGTCGATCATGGCCGCCAAGCGCTACAGCGACGGCTTCTTCTTCCTCAAGCGCCAGGGAATTTTCGCCGTCGCCGGTTTTCTGGTCATGGCAGCGGCCATGCATTTCGATTACCGCTACCTGCGCCGCCTGGCCGTTCCGTTCCTGCTCGCCTGTATCGCCCTGCTCGGCGCCGTGCTGATTCCCGGTATCGGAGTCAACGCCGGGGGGGCCGACCGCTGGATTCGCCTGGGCCCGATCAATGTTCAGCCGGCCGAGTTGGCCAAGTTGGCGCTGGTGGTCTACATGGCCCACTCGCTGTCGAAAAAGCGCGAGAAGGTCAGAAGTTTCAAGCTCGGCTTCATCCCCTACATGGTGGTCCTCGCCATCCTGCTCGGGCTCATTCTGCTGCAGCCCGACCTGGGAAGCGCGCTGACCCTCGGCGTTGTGGCGATGGTCATGCTGCTGGTTGCCGGCACCCGTTTGAGCTACCTGGTTTCACTGGTCATTATCGCCGTTCCCTTTTTGTACTTTCTGGTGATGAATGTCGACTACCGGCGCAAGCGTATTCTGGCTTTTTTGAACCCCTGGGATGATCCGACCAATTCAGGCTTTCAGATCATTCAGAGCTGGATCGCCTTCGGCACCGGCGGCTGGGTCGGCAACGGTCTTGGGGAAGGGAAGCAGAAGCTCTTCTTTCTTCCTGAAGCCCATACTGATTTCATTTTTGCGGTGATCGGCGAAGAGCTTGGTTTTGCCGGCTTTATGGTCGTCAGCGCCATGTTTCTGATGCTGGTGATGCGCGGCATGCGGGCCTCGCTCAACGCGCCGGATGATTTCGGCCGCTATCTCGCCTTCGGGCTCAGCCTGCTGCTGGGGCTGGAGGCTTTTGTCAATATCGCCGTAGTACTCGGCATGCTGCCGACCAAGGGGTTGGCGCTGCCGTTTTTGTCCTACGGAGGGACCAGCCTGCTCTGTACCCTGCTGGCTGTGGGGATGCTGCTGAATGTTTCCCGTCAGAACCCGGGAGAGGCGCGATGAAGATGCTACTTGCCGGAGGAGGGACCGGGGGACACCTGTTCCCAGCTGTGGCGCTGGCGCAGTGCCTGCTCGGCGAAGAGCCCGAATCCGAAGTCCTCTTCGTCGGAACTGAAAGAGGGATCGAGGCCAGGGTGTTGCCCGGACTGGGACTTCCGCTTGAAACCATCGACATTCGCGGTCTGGTCGGGCGCGGTCTGGCCGGAAAGCTGGCGATGATACCCCAGGTGGCGAAAAGCATCGTCCAGTCGATAAAAATTCTCAATCGGTTCCGCCCCGATGTGGTCGTCGGTGTCGGCGGTTATGCTTCCGGGCCGCTGCTGCTGGCGGCGCGCCTCAAGGGGTATCCCACCCTGATTCATGAGCAGAATGCCTGGCCGGGGCTGACCAACAGGCTCCTCGGCGCTCTGGTCGACCGGATCTGCATATCCTTCGCCGACTCCGACCGGGCTTTTCACCGGGGGCGCACGGTGCTTACCGGCAACCCGCTGCGAAGCGGAATGGACCATTGCCCGGCGATACCCGAGGGGAATCTTTCGCTGCTGGTATTCGGTGGTAGCCGGGGTGCCAGGGCGATTAACGATGCCATGCTCGAGGCTCTGCCGCTGCTCGAACCGTTGAAAGAAAAACTGAAGATCGTACACCAGACCGGCGAAGAGGATCTCGATCGCATTCGCGAAGGGTATTCCCGGGCCGGATGGCAGAGTGATGGGGTGGTACCGTTTATCGACGATATGGCGGCGGCCTATGCCCGATGTCATCTGGTGGTCTGCCGGGCCGGAGCGACCACCATTGCCGAACTGACCGCCTGCGGACGGCCGGCAATCATGATCCCCTATCCCTTTGCCGCAGGCGACCACCAGACGGCCAACGCCCAGGCCCTGGCGAGTCGGGGGGCGGCGCTGACCCTGCCCCAGGCTGAACTGAGCGCCGAGCGTCTGGCGCGCCTGGTGACCGATCTGATTCATGACCGGCAGCGGCTTCTGACCATGGGAAGCGCGGCCCAGATGCTGGCCAAA
>CALZIC010000001.1 GCA_945787285.1 uncultured Desulfuromonadales bacterium | reverse complement strand
GCTGCTTTGCTGCGTTGCCCTGCAGCGGAGGCGAACTCTACCGAATCGCTCTCTGCTTGTCAACGCCTTTTTTAACTTTTTTTTCGACCCCGCGGAACTGGCTGTCCAAAACTGTTCAGGTCAGGGCTTGCCGTTCAACGAGGCCGGACTATACGCAAATGATCCGACCCTGTCAACCACTCTTTTCATTAAATTTTCAGCCAAAAACAATGCGGGCAAACCGGCGCTTGCCGGCCTGTACGACAATCTCCCCCTGCGGCGCTACCTCCATAGTGGGTTCGGCCACCTTTTGGTTGTCAATTTTCACCCCGCCCTGCTGCACCAAACGACGCGCCTCACCGTTCGATTTAGTCAGGCCGGCGTCGGTAAGCAGACGGCAGACCCAAATCGGTTCGCTCGCGCTGATCTCTACGGTGGGAATATCGTCAGGCAACTCCTTCTGCTTGAACTGCTGAACAAACGACTCTTCAGCAACCCCGGCCTGCTCCTGGTCATAAAAACGAGCCACAATTTCACGACCAAGCGCCTTCTTGCTCTCCATCGGGTGGGCTCCCCCGGAAAGCCCGGCCACGCCGTCCTTGATCTTCTGAAGAGCAGCGAGGTCGACATCGGAGAGAAGCTCGTAGTAGCGGATCATGAGTTCGTCGGAAATGCTCATGATCTTGCCGAAGATCTCCTTGGGGGCTTCGGTTATGCCGATGTAGTTATTGAGAGACTTGCTCATCTTGTTGACGCCGTCGAGACCTTCGAGCAGCGGCATGGTTACGACGCACTGGGGAGTCTGCCCATCCTGCTTCTGCAGTTCCCGCCCGACCAGCAGGTTGAACTTCTGGTCGGTGCCGCCGAGTTCGACATCGGCTTCAAGAGCAACCGAGTCATAACCCTGCACCAGCGGGTAAAGAAACTCGTGGATGGCGATCGGCTGCTGACCGGTGAAGCGTTTATGAAAATCATCGCGTTCGAGCATTCTCGCCACGGTATAGCGGGAGGCCAGGGCGATCAGGTCGGCAGCGGACATCTCCCCCATCCAAGAACTGTTGAAAACAACCTTGGTCTTTGCCGGGTCAAGGATCTTGAAAACCTGCTCTTTGTAGGTCTGGGCGTTGTCAAGAACCTGCTCGCGGGTGAGGGGCTTGCGCGTCTCGTTCTTGCCGGTCGGGTCGCCGATCATACCGGTAAAATCGCCAATCAGAAAATAGACCTGATGGCCAAGATCCTGAAACTGCTTGAGCTTCTGAATCAATACCGTATGACCGACATGCAGGTCGGGAGCGGTGGGGTCGAAGCCCGCCTTGATCTTCAGGGGAACGCCGGTCTCGATCGACTTGGCAATTTTCTGTTCGAGTTCACTTTCGACGAGTACGTCAATTGCCCCGCGTCGAATGACTGCCATCTGCTCCTGCAATGATTTCATGCTCTCAACATCCTTTTAAAACGAAGGGGCGCCTGCACCCCCCTCTATAACTTTGATCAATCGACAACTTCAAGAATCCGCTGAACCCCGGTGGCACGCCCCGTCTCTTCATCGACCGAGAAAACCACCCCGTTAAGAATCGGATCTTTTTTAGCCACATCGAACCGGACCGGGAGTTGGGTGAGAAACTTCTCGACGGCCAATTCCTTTCGAATACCGATAACCGCATCGCGACTGCCGGTCATTCCGGCATCGGTGATATACGCCGTTCCGCCGGGCAGAATATGCTCATCGGCCGTCTGCACATGGGTGTGGGTACCGACCACCGCCGACACGCGGCCGTCCAGATAGTGCCCGAGAGCCATTTTCTCACTTGTGGCCTCGGCGTGAAAATCGACCAGAATCACAGGGGTCTCCTGCCGCAGCTCTTCGATCAGGGCATCGGCGGTGCGGAACGGGCACTCCAGATTGTTCATGAAGACCCGCCCCTCGATATTGGCAACCCCCACCTTGATGCCGGCGCTGGTGGCATAAACCCCACTCCCCCGACCCGCACATCCGGAGGGATAATTGGCCGGCCGGAGCAGGCGTTTTTCCCGGTCGAGGTAATCGTAAATCTCCTTTTTGTCCCAGATGTGATTTCCGGAAGTAATGACATCGACCCCCATGTCAAAAAGGTCCCTGGCGATATCGACCGTCAACCCGAATCCGGCCGCGGCGTTCTCGCCGTTGACGACCACCAGGTCGATAAAGTGACGGTCAATGACCCGCCCCAGGCGGCTCGAAAGGGCAAGGCGGCCGGTACGACCGACAACATCTCCGACAAACAGAATATTCAAACGACTGCGACTCCCTAAAAGAAAACAGATAAAGACTGAAGGTCCGAGACCTTCAGTCTTTATCTGTATTTGCTGCGATTGTGGTTACTTTGCGTATTCGGTCGCGCGTGTTTCGCGAATGACATTGACCTTGATCTGACCGGGATAGGTCATCTCGTCTTCAATTTTGCGAGCAATGTCACGTGCGACGATGTGGGACTGAGCATCGGAGACATCCTCACTCGATACCATGACACGGATCTCCCGGCCGGCCTGAATCGCGTAACAACTGGTTACCCCGTGAACCGAGGTACCGATGCGCTCAAGATCCTGAAGACGCTTGACATAGGTCTCGAGCATTTCGCGCCGGGCCCCAGGACGGGCCCCGGAAAGGGCGTCGGCCGCCTGAACCAGCACCGCCAGGATAGTTTCCGGCTTCTCGTCCTCATGGTGAGCAGCGAGAGCATGTACGATTTTCGGAGCCTCGCCATGCTTGCGGGCCAGATCCGCACCGATGACCGCGTGCGACCCTTCGATTTCGTGGTCGACGGCCTTGCCGATATCGTGAAGCAGGCCGGCGCGCTTGGCCTGCTTGACATTGATGCCAAGCTCCGAAGCCATGATCCCGCACAAAAAGGCGACCTCGAGGGAATGCTGCAAAACGTTCTGCCCGTAAGAGGTGCGGTACTTGAGGCGGCCGATGAGCTTGATGATTTCCGGGTGAATACCATGAACCCCGACATCGAAGGTAGCCTGCTCGCCCGCCTCGCGGATGGCCTCATCGACCTCCTGGGCGGCCTTGTTGACAACCTCCTCGATACGGGCCGGATGGATCCGCCCGTCAGCGACCAGTCGCTCCAGCGTCAGTCGGGCCACCTCGCGGCGAACCGGGTTGAAACCGGAGATAATCACCGCCTCGGGGGTATCGTCAATAATCAGGTCGATACCGGTCGCCGCCTCGATGGCGCGGATGTTGCGGCCCTCGCGACCGATGATGCGTCCTTTCATCTCATCGGACGGCAGAGGCACAACGCTGACGGCCTTTTCGGCGACAAAATCGCCGGCATACCGCTGAATGGCCAGGGCCAGAATCTCCTTGGCCTTTTTGTCTGCCGTTTCGCGGGCCTCATCTTCGATCTGCTTGATGCGCTTGGCGCCGTCGTGCTTGGCTTCGCTCTCCATGGTCGCGATCAGTTGGTTCTTGGCATCTTCGGAGGTCATGCCGGAAATCCGCTCCAGCACTTCGGTCTGCTGAGAAACCAGCTGGTCGGCTTCCTGCTGCCGTGCCCTTACCTGCTCCTCCAACTGAGGCAGTGCCTTCTCCCGCTGGGAGAGATCCCCCTCGCGACTATCAAGCTGTGTCGTTTTGCGATCAAGGTGTTCCTCTCGCTGCAGCAGACGCTTCTCCTGGGACTGAATTTCGCGCCTCAACTCGCGCGCTTCCTTCTCCCATTCGGACTTTGCCTCCAAAACGGCATCTTTACCCTGAATCACCGCTTCCTTGCGGATGGTATCGGCTTCCTTTTTGGCATCCTCGACAATCTGGGCCGAAGCTTTCTCGGCATTGGAAACCTGGGTGGCGTCCATCTTGCGGCGCATCGCCACCCCAATAAAAGCCCCGGCCCCAAGGGCGACGACAATTAGAAAAAATCCTATTTCTATACTCAAGTCGGGATCCTCCTCAATTTCTGCAAATATGGTTATCTGTCACAGCATCTTTGCCGGATGACAGGATTCAGAATCTAAACAGACGTTCTTCGGTAATCAGCAGGTCCATGCCGATATCGTGGGTTTCGATCGGCAGCTCAGCAACCAGCTGAAACTCGTAACAGAGACCGACAAGAGTGCCGCGTGAAAGGCCGCAGTGCAGGGCCCGGTCGTAAAAGCCTTTGCCGTACCCGAGCCGGTAGCCTTCGAGATCAAAAGCGACGCCGGGAACGACGAGCATGTCGAGGTCGGATGCCGACACACAGGTGCTGCCTACCGGCTCGAGTACTCCAAAGGCTCCGGGCTGAAGGTCAGAGAGTTCATCGACCTCGATAAAGTCGAGGTGATCTCCGCGAACCCGGGGGTAAGCCACCTTTTTGCCGCTGACGTGCGCCGCATGCAAAACGGCCTCGGTGCAGACTTCGTTGTGTATCGGGCTGTACAGGGCGATTGCCGCGGCTTCGGAATACTCGATCGTATCGAGCAGGCGGTTCTGAATGGAGAGGCTATGAGCCAGACAGGTCGCGTCGTCCAGGTTTTTACGCCGGAAGAGAATCCTCTCCCTGATGGACTTTTTGGGCATGGCCAGAGACCCTCGCTCTTGCGGTCTCTGCGTGGAAGGGACAGAAAGGGACAGGATGGTAAGGACAGGCTCGATGTCGGCCCTGCGCGTTCAGTTCGTGGGTGAAGAATCAGTGCTGTCGCTTTACAGACCGATCAGGTTTTCGGGGATTCCGGCAAACCTTTTGCTGAGACTGTAATTTCGACGGACAACACCATCTTTTAGCACAACATCCAGGCCCGCTAAGGACCGGAAACACCAAACGAATCTATACAAACAGAGCTGCTGACCGGAACCTTAAATGCCTGAACCGGGCTCAGACACGGTCGGTACAATCTGTCAATCTATCCAAAATTCCGCGCAAAGACTGCCTACGGATTCTTTGTTTCCCACAAACAGTTCCTGACCAGGTAGTCCGTCAGGAAGAAACATGGTTGTTATCGCCTGTTGCCGCCTCGGCCTCTTCGAGACGCTGGACAAGAAGCTGGAGTCGCTCGCTGGCCTCCTCCGTGGCCGAAACCTCGTCACGAAGATTCAGGTACGCTCCGGCAATGTTCATCAGTGTCAGGACGGCGCCGTCGAGAGTGTCCGCGGTCCGGCCGCCCCCGCCGATTTCAGCCAGCTTCTGGTTGACGAAATCGGCCACCCTCCGTACCTCAGAAGGCAGAGCCTGACTCTTGATGGTGTATTGCTGGCCCAGAATCGTCACCTGAACGGCATGTTTCAAGGGACCTCCTCGCCGACCTCGTCTAACTTGCCGATGATCCTGTCAAGCTCCGACCGGACCCGGGACCGCTCTGCGAGCAGGTCCTTGTTTTCCTCGCGAAGTCGCTGACATTCGGCCTCCAGGCTGTCTTTGAGCTCAATCAGCCGGTCGACTCGACTTTCCAGACGCAGAACGATTTCCAGATCCATTATCTAATCACCCCAGCGTGATGGAAAATAGTAGAAAAATGGAGGGCCAAAGTCAAGGGATTTCAATCCCTTTGAAAAAGAGCCTCGACAAACAGGTCCGGGTCAAAAGGACGGAGATCCTCGACCCCTTCGCCAATACCGACATAGCGCACGGGAAGCTGCAGGTCGGCACCGATGGCGACAACCATTCCTCCCTTGGCCGTGCCATCGAGCTTGGTCAGGGCAATGCCGGTCACCTCAACCGCCTCCTTGAAAAGCCGCGCCTGAATCAGGGCGTTCTGACCGGTAGTGGCATCAAGAACGAGCAGGGTTTCGTGAGGCGCCCCAGGAATTTCACGGGCCAGAACCCGGCGGATTTTCTTCATCTCCTCCATCAGGTTGACCTTGGTATGCAGCCGGCCTGCGGTATCGAGGATCAGAACGTCGGCCTTTCGTGCCACGGCGGCTTTGGCCGCGTCGAAAGCCACAGCAGCGGGGTCGGCCCCTTCAACATTGCGGATAACCTCGACGCCGGAGCGCTCGCCCCAGACCGCCAACTGATCTGCAGCAGCGGCCCTGAAGGTGTCACCTGCACCAAGAATAACATTCTTTCCTTGATCGACCAACTGACGGGCAATCTTGCCGATGGTGGTTGTCTTGCCGACACCATTGACTCCCACCACCATGATGACATACGGCACGGCCTTCTCGAGATCAAGTGGCGATGCCTGAAGTTTCAGCCGGTTGCGTATTTCTTCCTGCAGCGCGTCACGTACAGCCTCGGGACTCGCCTCCGTTCCTCTGGCAAAACGGGCCTCGATGGCCTGAATCAGCTCCTGAGTGGTCTGCATCCCAAAATCTGCCGTTATCAGGATTTCCTCGAGTTCTTCGAGCAGATCGTCGTCAACGGCGCGACTGCCCTTGAGCAGGGTGTCGATGCGCCCCACCAGGGCGGACTGGGTTTTTGAAAGGCCGCTCCGCATCCGCTCGAACAGGCTCGGGACGGGAACTTCCGGCACCGCAGCCGGTTTGGCCTCTTCTTCGGGGGCCTTTTCGAGCGGTACTTCGGCCTCTTCTTCGCAAACCTCTTCGGGAGCCGACGGCTCAACCGGAGGCTCCGACGGCCGGACGCCCCTGCCCCGCTTGAGCTTCAGCAGCAGGGCGATGAAAAGCCCCACCAGAAGCGAAACGGCCACAAAAAGAAGAGCAAGCGCCCCGGGCTGACGGTAGGGTTCCGGAACCCCCCAGGTTCCGAGCAGGACAGCCAGGGTTTCAAGCAGCCGGCCGAGCCATTGCACGAACAGGGTCGAATATTGGTTTATATATTCCTGCAATTTCTGCATCGTTTCTTCGTTCAAAACACCGCTCCTCGTTGGGGCGCCGGTCTTTTCTTCGACCGCCGCCGCATTTCAATTCAAATTATTTCAGCCCTCAGGCGGGGAAGACATCTTCTTGCTTCAAATATCGCCCGGCCGAGAACATCACCCCGCCCCAGGGTAAGGACCAGAAAATAGTCATGGGTAATCGGCATAACCAGGGTTTGCGATTTTTCGGTGGTGACGACCAGTTCGGTCAAATCGCTCCCCTCGAGGCGCCTGACGGCATCGCGAAGGTTGGTCAGAATGACCCCCTTGTGGGCCCCGATCACCTTGAGCTCATAATCATCCATCCGGGCCACCTGGTCGACAGCCTCCCCCTCCCAGTCGGCGAGGATGGCTCCCCGAGCCCCCGGAACTCTTTCGACCAGCTCACCCAATATTTTCTTAAATGCCATGGTGTTAAACCTGATAATCGTTGAACCGGACCGAAACGAGCTTGGAAACGCCGGGCTCCTCCATGGTGACCCCATAAAGGGTATCGGCGATTTCCATGGTCCGCTTGTTATGGGTAATGATTATAAATTGGGAGATGTCCGACATCTCTCTAACCATCTCGTTAAACCGCCCGATATTGGCCTCGTCAAGCGGTGCATCGACTTCATCGAGCATGCAGAAGGGGGACGGCTTGATCAGAAAGATGGAAAAAACCAGCGCAACCGCAGTCAACGCCTTCTCTCCCCCGGAGAGGAGGTTCACACTCTGCAGCTTCTTGCCAGGAGGTTGAACAATGATGTCGATCCCCGTCTCGAGCAGATCATCCTCATCGGTGAGCTTCAATTCCGCCTTTCCCCCTCTGAAGAGGCGGGGGAAGATTTCCTGGAACTTCTCATTGACGAGATCGAAGGTTTCACGAAATCGCCTGCGGGTCGTCCGGTTGATCTTGCTGATGGCCGCCTGCAATCCGTCAAGCGACTGCCTCAGGTCTTCCTGCTGGCGGGCGAGGAATTCCCCCCGTTCCTCGAGCTCCCGAAATTCCTCGATAGCCGTCAGGCTGACCTCCCCCATCGCCTCGATCAGGCGGCGCAGTTCCTTAAGGCGCATCTCGACCTGTTCCCGCTCGGGAAGCTCTGCAGAAGGGGGCCCGGCTTCGGTCAGATCGATATGGTACCGGTCGTAGATCACCTGCTGCAGATGTTCGGCCTCGAGAGCGAGCTCGCGCAGAGCAAGCTGCAGGGTGGACAATTCCTCCTGGGACCGCGTCTGCCGCCCCCGCATCTCCTTGAGTGAGCCTTCTTGGGTCTCGATGGTCCGCTGCCCCTCATCGAAACGCTCGCGAAGCCGGTCAAGGCGCTCCTTCTCCTCTTCCCGCCTGCGAAACAAGACATCGAGCTCGGTCCGCAGACGCTCCCCCTCAGCAACAAGACGTTGGTCTTCGGTTCCGTCTTCCTGTTGGCGACCGGCCAGCAGCAGCTGGCGGGCGCGCAGGTCCTCCTGCAACCTGGCCAGGCGGGAAAGTTCGCTGCGGCTGCCCTCTTCGCGCTCGCGGATGCTGGCCACCGAAACCTTCATGGCGGTAACCTGCTCCCGCAGCACCTCGAGCCCCCGGCGCTGAACCTGGAGCTCCTCCTGCATGCGGGCCACCACTTCTTCCTGCTGCTGCTTTCGCAATTCCTTCTCAGTGCGTTCGCTTCCGGCCTGTTCCACAAACCGGGAGACCTCTTCCCGTTCATCATGGAGCTGGTCTTCTTCGAGGCTCAGGACCTCGAGGCGATCCTGCAGCCGCTCCAGGTTCTCACGCGACCGGGCCAGGTCCTTCTCGCGATCGATCACTTTCAGCTCCTGGCGATGCAGGGCCGTCTCCACCTCGCGCAGACGCTCCTCGCAGTCGAGCAGTTGCCCGCGGAGGTCTTCCCGCATCTGCTGCAGACCGTCGACCTCGGCGGAGAGGCTCTCAACCTGCAGGGACAGCTCCTTCATCTCGCGTTTTTTATGCAGCAGCCCCTGGCCCAACCCCTGCTTTCCCCCGCCAGTCAACTCGCCGCGAAAACTCAGGATGTCCCCCCCGGCGCTGACAACCGACAACCCCGGGGGGAGTCTCTGATCGAGAAACGGTTCGATGCTTTCGGCAAAGTAGCAACCCGCCAGAAGCGCCGCGACCCGCTTTTCGTTGCCCGGATGCGCCTTGACCAGATCGGCCAGCGGCGCCGCGCCGGGAAGGGCAACAGGAATTTCCAGAGAGGCAATAGGCAACAGCAGGGTGCAGCGCCCTTGCTTTCCGCGCAAAAACGCCAGCGCATCGAGCGCCTCCCTGCCGCCCGCGGCCACCAGCGCCTGCAGGCGCTCTCCGAGTATCGACTCGAGGGCCACTTCGTAACGGGGCGGCGCCTCGAACAGATCGGCGGCGACCTCGGTAAATTGAGCCTTGAAAGACTCCTCTGCCAAAAGGGTCTTGACGCCGCTGCCGTACCCCTCGAGGTCTTTTTCAAGCTGCTCGAGGGATTCAAGTCGTGACCGGAACCGATTCAGCTCTTCCCGGCGCTTGAGCAGCACCACTTCGTTTTCCTCAACCCGCCCGCGCAGGCTGGCGAGGGATTCACTCAATTCATCACGTTCCTGCTGCAGCGTTTCGCGGGTGCCCCTTATTTCGGCCAGCCCTCCGGACAGCGCATCGGCCTGCAGCTCGGTTTCGGCGGACTGTTCCCGAACCGTCAGCGCCTCATTTCGGTTCCGGCTGCAACGGTCCTCAAGCAGAGACAAGCGCTTCTGGCCCTCATCACAGCGCGCCCCGAGCTGGGAGAGCTCGGTCAACAGGGAGTAAAGGATTCGCCGGGCCTCCTCCAGAGCGCTGCCAAGATCCTGCTCGTCGGCGGTCAGCTCCTCGAGGGCCATGCCGGCCTCGGCAAGGCGGCGGGTTTCACTTTCGAGGTCGGCGCCAAGGGAGACATTCCCCTCTTTGAGCCGCCGCTCTTCGGCTTGCGCCTCGGCAAGGCGGGCCGCAACCTCCGTCACCTCATCGGCCAGCTGCTCTTTGCGGCGGGCAAGGCCTTCGAGCTCGCGGATGCCGAAACCGATGCGTCCTTCGACCCGCTGAATCTCTCCGGTCAGGTGAAAGACCTGCTCCTGCTGGCGAGCGACCTCCTGCTCTGCGGCAGCCTGCTGGAGCCGCAGCTCTTCCAAGCGAACCTCACCCTGGTCCATGGCGGCGGTGGCTGTGACCACCAACTGCTTCTGCCGGTCTTCCAGGTCGGCGGTCCGGCCGAGCTCCTCCTGCAGTTCGACGAAACGCTGGCAGGCGATGCCGACCTCGAGGGTCTTCAGCTCATTGCGGTATTCTCTGTAACGCTCAGCCTTCTGGGCCTGGCGCTTGAGGCTGTTGGTCTGCCGACGCACCTCGCCGACAATGTCGCCCAGGCGCAGGAGATTCTGCCGGGTCGCCTCGATCTTGCGCAAGGCGGTCTTTTTGCGCGCTTTGTACTTGGTTACCCCGGCCGCCTCTTCGATCAGCGACCGCCGCTCTTCGGGCTTGGCATTGAGGATCATGCCGATCTTGCCCTGCTCGATAATCGAGTAGGCGCGGGCGCCGATCCCGGTATCCATGAACAGTTCGGTGATATCCTTCAGTCGGCAGGGGGTCTTGTTAAGCCGGTATTCACTGTCGCCGTTGCGGTACAGTCGGCGCGAGACCATAATTTCGGAGTAGTCACGAAAAGCCGCCGGCGCCAGCCCATCCTCATTGGCAAAGATCATGGTCACCTCGGCCATCCCCAGCGGCTTGCGCGATTCGCTTCCGCCGAATATGACATCCTCCATCGACCGGCCGCGCAAATGCTTGGCGTTCTGCTCTCCCATCACCCAGCGGATCGCATCGACGATATTGCTTTTACCACAGCCGTTCGGTCCGAGAACGGCGGTGATCCCCTGCTCAAAGTCAAGGGATGTCCGTTCCACAAACGATTTGAAACCGTGAATTTCGACCCGTTTAATCTTCATCGATGGCGGAAAGCGTCAGTTCTCGGCCGTGCTGCACGGCTGGCAAAAAGGGATAACGGCGCATGTTAACAAGGTCGACAAATCATGTAAAGGACTTATAGCGTTGCTAAAAATCGGATGTACAAGACCGGATTTTCGGGAATTCGAGAGCGAATAGCAGGGCCATTTGTTGAGAACTATCGGAGATATGGGCCGATCAGCCGATTTTGCAGTCGGTTCATGTTAAGTCCTACAGCCTCCGGAACCTTCTTTCTTGCCTGCCGGCGTTACTGATAGTACCATCGCGAACATGATCGAACTGCAAATCAGCCACCACGAAGAAGGCTTGACGCCTGTCGAATTGCTCCAGCGAAGAATCCCCGCCGCCCCGGCGGCCTACCTGAGGCAGCTGCTGCGGAAAAACAAGGTCCTCCTCAACCGCCGACCGGCCGAGGAGTCCTCACTGCTCAGCCCCGGCGACACCCTGGCGCTTCCGGAAAGTGCCCGGGTGAGGGAACTTCTTGACGCTCCTCCCCCGCCAAAGGTCACAATCCTCTTTGAGGACAGAAACATTCTGATCGCATTGAAACCAGCCGGACTCGCCATACACGAGAGCCTTGGCCACGAAAATGACAACCTGCTGCTGAGGGTGCGCAAACTCCTGAAAGAGCGTCGCCTGCCGTGCATGGTCGCCCCGATCCACCGCCTCGACCTGGAGACGTCCGGCCCGGTCCTTTTCGGAAAAGGCCGGGCCGCGGTCTCGGCGTTGGGCAAACTCTTCATCGAAGGGGACACCCGCAAGGTCTATCTCGCCCTGGTCGCCGGAAAACTCGAGGGAAGCGGCACCTTGAACACGCCGGTGAGCGCCAAGGGAAAGGTCAAGGAAGCGGCCACCGGCTATCGCTCCATCACAAGCTCCGGGCGCTATTCACTGGTCGAACTGGAACTTCACAGCGGACGCACTCACCAGATCCGCCAGCAGCTGGCAGACGCGGGGCACCCCCTGGCCGGGGATCGACGCTATGGCGGCCCGACCATCGCCGGCCTGCAGCGAACCTTTCTGCACTGCCGTCACCTCGGCTTTTTATCCCCCTTCGACAACACCCCGATTCGCATTGACTGCCCGCTGGACAGCGACCTCGAAAGGGTGCTGAACCGGGTCCTGCCGAATGACGGCCGCGCCGAACCCGGCTGAGCGACAAAACAGGTTCCCCTCTGCGCCATTTGGGAGTAGACTGAAATTCATTCGCCCAGCTGCTCCTCATCACCAACAGATAAGACTCACGATGCCTCGCCGACACCCGATCCTGCTCACCCTTTTTGCCCTGTTTCTGGCAGGGGCGGCCGCCCTTGCACTCTTTATCGCCACCTTCGACCTTGACCGCTACCGGAGCCAGCTGCAGGAATCGCTGAGCGCGGCCCTGGCGCGGCCGGTCACCCTGGGGAAGACAAGCCTCTCCATCAGCCACGGCCCGGCATTCGACTTTTCCGAAATTCAGATCGGTTCAGCAAAAGACCAGAAAGGAACCCTCAGCGCCAGCCGCCTGCTGGTCAAGCTTGAGCTCTCCGCGCTGCTCAACGGGCGCATCGTCTTCAGCGAAATCCATATCGAAGCCCCCACCATCAGCCTTCAACTCGACCCTCCTCAAGGGTCCGCATCAACTTCCGATGCAGGGCCAGGCGAGCTTTTCCTGCAGAAACTTCAGCGCATCCAGATCAGCGACCTCAGCATCGATGGCGGAACTCTCAACTTGGTCGACAACCGCCACCCCGGGGCCCCGTACCGGCATAGCGTCTCCGGCATCAAGGCCCACCTGCAGGGGCTGGCCCCCGCGCATGAACTGCACCTGAGCGTTTCGGCAAACATGGAACAGAAAAAACAGGGTTCGCCATTCCAACTCAGGGCCAGCCTCCTTCCTGGAGGCAAAACGGGCGACTGGAAAAAGGAACGTCTCGATCTGGACCTGAGCATGGAGAACCTTTTGCCGTCCCCCCTGTTGCGGCATTACGCTCCAGACCACCTGAAACTCGATACATCGGGCCTCTTAAGCCTCGCCCTGAAAATCAAGGGGGACATCGAGACAGGGGTTCAATTTTCGGTCGAAGGCAGAGGCAGCGCCCTTAAAGTGTCCAGCCCGACGCTCTACACCCGCCCCCTCCCTATCGAGACCCTCCGCCTCGCTGGGACCTGGCAGGAAAAAGACAACCTCAAAAGCCTCGACAACCTCCTGGTCCAGATCGATGACAAAGAGATCACCGGCAAAATATTCCAGGAAGAACGGGCCGGATCGCCCTGGATCGAAGCGAGCGTCACCAGCAACCCGATGGCTCTGAACAATCTGCTGACATGGGTTCCCGATGCCGCAGCACCGGCTATCGCCGAGATCGAAAAGACCGTCTCCGACGGGACGATTCGCCTTGAGAAGCTCTCCTTTTCCGGCCCGGCAAAGACCCTTCGCCACCCCGATGAAGCCCTGGCCCGCACCCAAGGGTGCCTCTCTCTGAAAAACGCGGCATGGCAACACACCCGGTTCGGAGATGTGAAAAACATTCAAGGACAGCTCTGTCTGCAGGACAACCGCCTCGAAATCAAGAATGGCAGCCTGCAGGCTTTAGGCGCCCCGGTTTCGCTCAGCGGACAGCTGAGCGCCCCTTACAACAGCGCAGCCCGGGGCGCGCTCAGGCTCGAGGGACGCCTGCCTTCGGGCCAGCTGCTTACGCAACTGCTGCCGGCGCCCCCGAAAGGACTCACCGTAGCGGGTCAGGCTCCCGTCACCCTGACCCTCGATGGCCCCCTGCAAGATCTGCAGGTCAACCTGCAGGCCGACCTCGAGGAGGTTTCGGCCCATTTCGCAGACCACTTCCACAAGCCGGCCGGCCAAAAGGGCCGCCTCTTCCTTTCTGCCGGCCTGACTCCAGAACACCTGGCGATCTCCAGCGGCCAGTTGCAGGCAGGCCCCATAGATCTGAAGGCGACCGGGAATCTGTCGTTCGATGAAGGCCGAGCCTTTTCAGCCGAGCTGCAGCTTATCGACTTCGACCTCGCCGCCGGGCGCTCCATGCTCCCCCTGCTGGAGCGCCTCGATGCCAGGGGGCAGCTCTCCCTGACGCACAATCTGCGGGGATCGGGCTCTAAAATCCTGGACCACCAGGGCGATCTTTTTCTCAACAAAGTCGGAGCCCACCTGACAAGGGTGATCGCCGACATCAACGACGCCACCGGTACCGTCCGGCTTTCGACCACCGACCTCAAAGCAACCGGACTCTCCCTGAAGCTCGGGGATTCCCCCCTCAGCGTCGATGCCGCCATTGCCGATTTCAACAAACCGGAACTCGACCTGCACGTAAAGGGGCCCTCGATACGCGCCGACGAACTGATCTTCCGCTCGGATACGGCCTACCTGCGCGACGTCGACGGTCACCTGCTCATCAATGCCAGAGGAATCTTTTTCGACCCGGTTCAAGTCAGGCTCGATGGAGGCACCGATGCCAAGGTCACCGGTTCGGTCACCAACTTCAAGGCTCCGCACACCGATCTCGATATCGAAGCAGGCTTCGGCAACATCGATGAAGTCATCGCCCTGTGGAGTCGGCCGCAAAGCGCACCATCAAAACCCGAACAAGCAAAAGTGAAAAAGAAAGCCAAAGCGACCCTCTTTATCGCAGTCAATGCCCACCGGGGAAAGCTCTGGAACCTCAACTTCACCGACGCCAAGGGGGACATCACCCTGCGCGACGGGGTTCTGACCATCCTGCCCCTCAAGTTCACCTCAGGAACCGGTTTCTGCCAGGGCCAGGTCGCCGTTGACACGACCCAGGGCTCCCCCGCCCTGTTGAAAATTTCCGGCCACCTGGAGAACTTCGACGCCTACTCCATCTACACCGAACTGCTCAAGCGCCAGGGCCTTGTCTCAGGAACCCTCGCGGGCGACTTCTACCTCGAAGGCAAAGCCGGATCGAGCTTCCTTGACACCTCTCAGGGCGCCTTTAATTTTTCGGTGTCCGATGGGGTGCTGCGCAAATTCCCCTTCATGTCCAAGGTCTTTTCGGTCTTGAACGTATCCCAGCTCCTCACCCTCAAACTGCCCGACATGGACTCGCACGGGATGCCCTTCAGCTTGCTCAAAGCCAATGCGACCCTGCACCAGGGGACCCTTTCGACCAAAGATCTGTTTATCGACAGCAATGCAATGAACCTGTCGCTGATCGGCGACCTCTCCCTGAAAGAAGAGACCCTCGACATGACCCTGGGCGTCAAACCGCTCGGCACGGTCGACCGGATCATTACCCACATTCCCGTGGCCGGATGGATTCTCGCCGGCGAAGAAAAAGCGCTGATCACGGCCCATTTCCAGATCGAGGGAAAACCCGGTTCCCCCACGGTCACCCCCATCCCCATTACCTCGATATCCGAAAAAGTTTTGGGCATCTTCCGGCGCGTACTCGAGCTGCCCGCCAAGGTCATCGCCGACACCGGCGAGGCCTTAAACCTGACTCCGTGAGCTCTGACCAGGTAATAGCGCAAGTCATTGACCTGCCTAAACGTTCAAAAAATCACCGACGAACCTATGGGTGCGCCTCAGATTTTTTGAATCACTTATTCAGGCCAAGCACTTAACACTCTTTTCCCGCCCCGATCTCACGGAATCAGGTTAAAACGCTAAAGGGCCGACCTGACGGTCGACCCTTTGCAAAGACACTCGCAGGCCACAAACTCCCTACGAAAAGCCAGTGCGGCCCCTTTCTCTGCAGAGAAGGCGCCGCGTTAGTATCTATCAGCTACCGGCGGACCCCGACATAGACCGTGGCGATGCCGAAGGTCCGATCGTAATGCTGCAGGTCGGAAAAACCGGCCTCAGCCATCAACCCCTTGAACGACTCCTGGTCCGGAAATTCCAGGACCGAGTCGGGCAGATACTGGTAGGCGCTGCGTTTCGAGATCAGCCCGCCGACAAAGGGGAGGACCCGGCGGAAATAAAAATAGTAGAGCTCTTTGAAGAAGCGGCTGCGGGGGTTGGAAAACTCAAGAATAACAGCCCGCCCCCCCGGCTTGAGAACCCGGTGCATCTCCTTGAGACCGGCCAACCGATCAACCACGTTGCGGATGCCAAAAGCGATGGTCACCCCGTCGAAGACACCGGAGGGGTGAGGCATCGATTCACAGGGGGCATTTACCAGCCGGATCCGATTCTTAAAAGGGGATTCGGCCACCTTGGTCTTGCCGTGGCGGAGCATCCCCTGGGTAAAATCTTCTCCGACAATGGTGACCGAGTCGGGCGTCTGTCGGGCGATCTCCAGTGCCACATCCCCCGTGCCGGTGGCGACATCGAGTACTTTTCCTCCGGGGGGAACCTGAAGCAGCCCCACGGCAAAGGTCCGCCAGCGACGGTCTATACCGAGAGACAGAAGACGATTGAGGAGATCGTAACGCGGGGCAATATTGTCGAACATTTCACGAATGCCGCGCCCTTTTTCTGAAAGATTAAACATCATTGAAGCTCTCCATCTTCTCAGGATTAAACTGGTTTTTCATCCGAAAGAGGCCGTTTCCGAATGTGCATTAACCAGGGGGCCAATTTTTAGCACACCCTCCTGCAAACTGTCAGTAAAAAAAAGCCCTTTTCCAACCGTGCCAACCGACATATACTGCCTCCCCATCAATCTTTGCGAGGAAGACTTCATGCTGCCCCTTATCGTCACCGCCGCCATCATTCGACACAACGACACCGTACTCCTTACCCGCCGCCCGCCACATACCCGCCATGGCGGTATGTGGGAATTCCCCGGCGGAAAACTCGACCCCGATGAATCTCCCGAAGAAGGGCTGCGCCGCGAAATCAAGGAGGAAATCTCCATCGATGTCGAGGTGGGCAAGGTTTTCGATGTTGTCTATTTCCGCTACGATCGGGGCCCCGTCCTGGTTCTCGCCTACGAATGCCTGCACCTCAGCGGTAAAATCCGCCACATCGAGGTCGACGCCCACCAATGGGTTCCCCTGCAAAACCTGAAAGACTTCGACATTCTCCCGGCCGACCGGCCGATCATCGAAAAACTCTCTGTAACAAAGCAATCGACTGGTACCTGAGCTAAAACAACTTTTCCAACCCCCCTCTCCGACAAGACCCAGCCAAAACCCCCTTTCTAAAATTAATTCCCCAGATTCAAGAACAGCCAGAGATTTATGGTAAAATTGGAAGCGTTTCTCCAGGCGAAACACCGTCACAGGGGAGATCGTTTTCCCCCAGATCCTCTGCAATGAACGGCTGAACCGGCAATAGACATAAAACGGTATTTTTTATCAAAACACACAAAAGACCCCAAAAACACAAAAACAGTGTTCTAGATATGTGATTTTATCACTCACTGAAAAGCGGTAAAAGCTACCATGAACTTCGTATTTTCATATAATTTCGACAACTTGAGCACGTTTTATTTTTTTTAGGTTTGGTAAAAAATTATGGTTGACATAAATAAAACGCTGTATTATTTTTTTATACACCTTGCGCCGATAGCGTTACAGGGCGAACCGGGAATTCGGTTACGCCCTCGGGTTCAGCCTGAAAATGAAAAAGACCGGCCTGATCGACAGGCCAGAGACAAGGAGCTGCCAGTTGCCAACTCGGGGAAAAGATTCATACTCCATTCAGTCCGTGGAGAATGCCCTCAATGTCCTCGAGGCACTGTGTGATGAAGAGAACGAGGTCCGGATCTCTCGCCTGAGCGAAAAACTGGACATGAATAAAACAAGCGTTTTCCGCCTGCTGGCTACGCTTGAAAATCGCGGTTACGTCGAACGCGAAAAGGACTCGGGAAAGTACAAGCTGGGACTTTCCGCCTATGAAATGGGACAAAAGTTTCTTTCCAAAATGGATCTGCTCAAAAAGGCCAGACCGGTTATGGGAAAGCTTGTCAGGGAATGCAACGAGGCGGTCTATATCGCCGTTCGCCGCGGGGAAGATGTCCTGTTCCTCGACGCGGTCGACACGCCGCAACAGGTCAAGATCGTGACCCTGATCGGCAATAGATATCCCTTCATGTCGACATCGGCCGGACGGGTCCTGTCAAACAATGCTGAAATCAACGCAAATGGGCAGCAAGAAACAGATACCGATTGCGGGGCCCTTGGCGAAGGAATCACCAGCATTGCGGTAGCGCTCATGGACGGTTCCGGCGAAAAACTCGGCAGCCTCTGCATGGTGGGACCGGAGTTTCGCCTGACCCCGGAAAAAATTGACGGGGAGTTACTCCCCAGCCTGGCCGAAGCCGGGATGGTTATTTCATCCAAGCTTGGCTACGTCGGCCATTTCATCAACAAGGAAATCTACAGATAGTAAACAAACAATTCTTTCGAAAGGAGGAACAAAGGGACACCCGAATGACTCAACCCCTTGGCCCTCAACAAACGCGGGGGCCAAACATTCGCGTTCAGGCATTGCAAAGATTCACTATTTAATGGGAGGTATTCATGGACAAGAGTGCACAAGCTTACTGGTCGACAGTACTGAGGCTGCTAACAAAAGTTTTGATTGTCTGGGCCGTGGTTTCTTACGGCTTCGGCATCATCCTGGCGCCGGTACTCAACAACATTCATCTCGGTGGCTATCCGCTGGGCTTCTGGTTTGCACACCAGGGTTCGATTTACGTGTTCGTGATACTCATTTTCTACTATGCCAAGAAAATGGGACAGATCGACGAAGAATTTGACGTTCACGAGCAGTAAGGAGGGGATATAAATGGATCTTCAAACTATTACTTATGTTTTTGTTGGTTTCACCTTTGCGATTTACATCGGCATCGCCCTGTGGGCGCGTGCGGGAAGTACCAAAGAATTTTACGTTGCCGGCGGCGGCGTTCACCCTGTCCTGAACGGGATGGCGACCGGTGCCGACTGGATGTCCGCGGCATCCTTTATCTCCATGGCCGGCCTGATCGCCAACATGGGCTACGGCGGCGGCCTCTTCCTCATGGGCTGGACCGGCGGCTACGTTCTTCTGGCCATGCTGCTTGCGCCTTACCTGCGTAAGTTCGGCAAGTTCACCGTGCCCCAGTTCGTCGGTGACCGCTTCTACTCGAAGAAAGCCAGCACCGTGGCGGTTATCTGCCTGCTGTCGGCTTCGATCACCTACATCATCGGTCAGATGACCGGCGTCGGCGTCGCCTTCTCCCGCTTCCTCGGCGTCTCCAACGCAACCGGTATCTACATCGGTATGGCCATCGTTTTCATGTACGCGGTTTTCGGCGGCATGAAAGGGATCACCTACACCCAGGTCGCCCAGTACTGCGTTCTGATCCTGGCCTACACCGTTCCGGCCATCTTCATTTCGATGCAGCTCACCGGCAACCCGCTGCCCCAGCTTGGCCTCGGTTCCGACCTGGCCGGCACCGACCTGTCCCTGCTGACCAAGCTCGACCAGGTTGTTACCGACCTCGGTTTCGGCAAGTACACAACATCGGTTCCAGGCAGTACACTGAACATGTTCGTCTACACCGTATCGCTGATGATCGGTACCGCGGGCCTGCCCCACGTTATCGTCCGCTTCTTCACCGTGCCCAACGTTAAGGGTGCACGTTCCTCCGCCGGTTGGGCCCTGGTTTTCATCGCCATCCTCTACACCACCGCCCCTGCCGTTGCCGCCATGGCTCGCCTGAACCTGCACAGCACCGTCAACACCGCCGTCATGAGCGGTGGCGACATGTTCGATAACAACAACAACATCGTGTACGAGCAGCGTCCCGACTGGATGAAGCGCTGGGAAGTTACCGGGCTGCTCAAGTTCGAGGACAAGAACGGCGACGGCCGCATCCAGTACTACAACGACAAGACCAAGGATCCTGAAGTCATCGCCAAGGCTGCCGCTGCCGGCTGGAAAGGGAGCGAGCTGAACGTCAACCGCGACATCATCGTTCTGGCCAACCCGGAAATCGCCATGCTGCCCAACTGGGTAATCGCCCTGGTAGCCGCAGGTGGTCTGGCTGCTGCCCTCTCGACCGCTGCCGGCCTGCTGCTGGCCATCTCTTCGGCCATCTCTCATGACCTGCTCAAGGAAATCTGGATGCCCGAACTCTCCGAGAAGAACGAACTGATGGCGGGCAAGATCGCCATGGCCGGCTCCATCTGCGTCGCCGGCTACCTCGGACTCAATCCTCCGGGCTTCGCCGCCGGCACCGTGGCCATCGCCTTCGGTCTGGCCGGCAGCTCCCTCTTCCCCTGCCTGATGATGGGTATCTTCAGCAAGACCATGAACCGCGAAGGCGCCATCGCAGGTATGCTGGCCGGTCTCGGCGTCACCATGTTCTACGTCTTTGCCCACAAAGGTATCTTCTTCATCAAGGGGACCGAGTTTGTTAACGCCATCGGCGGACCGAACTTCTTCTTCGGCATCTCGCCGAACGCCTTCGGGGCCATCGGCGCCATCGTCAACTTCGCAGCGGCCTTCGCTGTCAAGAACATGACCGCTCCTGTACCTGAGCACATTGCTGCCATGGTCGAAGATGTCCGTATCCCCCGCGGTTCCAAAGAGTCGGTTGGCGGGCACTGATCCTGAAGTAAAAAGGCCAAACTGAGTTTTCGGCCTGACAATTGAACCCCGCCAGTTGTGCTGGCGGGGTTTTTTCAAAACATTTCTATTGATCACCCTACCCTCCTCGGGTACAAAGAAAACCTAACGTAGCACCTCCACCCAAACAATCGTGCAGAATAGGAGTCTTTTAAATGGTATTTGACGTTAGTGTCGCAATGACATGGATTCTGTTTCTGGCGCTCTTTCCCATGGCGTTCTTCTGGTTGCGGCGCGCCTGGAAAATCTTCATCAAGCGCAACTATTCCGAGGTCGCCCTCAAGCGCGGGGAATCGCCCACCAATCCTGCAAAATGGGCCCCCATTACCGGCATACTCAACGTGGCGGCAGGCGGCATGGCTGTGTGGATAATCATCGGCGTCGTGATGGGACACCTGCCCTACGAAACATGGAGTGCCATGGCCGGAATAACCATCTGGAGCAAAATTTTTGCGGACTTCATCGTCAGTCGCCAGGCCCATCCTTTTACTTTCGGCAAAAAAAAAGTCAGTGAAGCCAGCTGAGTTTTTGTTATATACTGCAGAGCATGATCAAAGATCCAGCATTCCAAACGCATTGACACACCAACCAAGTAATATCGATCAGTTCAGATACGACTGAGGCTTCCTTTGCGGAGGCCTTTTTCGTCTGGGCAGAATTTCTGATAATCAGGGCTCGGGGGCACACGATGGGTTTGATCAGCCAGTTAAGAGATACGGAACCGTTCCGGCATCTTCCTGAAGATATTTTTGACGAATTCAATCAGGCCGCCGTCCTCAAAAAATTCCCGCCCCACACTTATATTTTCAGTCAGCACGCCCCGCCCACAGGCTATCTCTACATAATCAAGGAAGGGTTGGTGGAAATTGTAGCCCAGACGCCGGGGGGGGTCGACATGGTGGTCGATTACCGCAAGGAAGGATCTTCCTTTGGCGGCACACCGGTCTTCTCCAATGAGGCCTACACCGCCGGGGCCCGCACCGTCGGCGAAACCGAGTGCTATCTCATCCCCGAAGAACTGTTGGCCAAGGCGGCCTCCCGATGCCCGCAGGTCACCGAGTACTTCACCAGGGCTGTATTTTCCCGGGTTCGCAGCCTATATTCCGACATGGTCACCGACCACAGTCAGAAGGCCCTCACCCAGATGGAGGCCTTCCCGTTTCAGAAACGTCTCTCCGAGATCATGAGTTCGCCTGTTGAAACCTGCCCCCCCGCTACCCCCATCAGGGAGGTCGCACAAAGAATGACTCAACGGGGGATCGACGCCATGCTGGTCTGCGACGAAACCCAATGCCCGGCCGGCATCATTACCGAACGCGACCTGGTCTCCAAGGTTCTCGCCAGGGACATGGTCGATGGCACAACCATGGCCGCTTCCGATGTCATGACGCCCAACCCCTACACGATGAGCCCGGACACCTACATGTACGAAGCCGCGGCGTTTATGATGGGGCGCAAAATCCGGCACATGCCGATTCTCGACCAGAACGGTGTCGTCGGAATCGTCACCCTGCAGGACCTGATGAAATACCGCAGCCAGAAATCGATGATTTTGGTCGGCAACATCAAAGAATCCCGGACCATCGAAGACCTGGTAACGGCGAAGGGCGAAATCGTCAAGGTGGCAAGCGCCCTGATGAACGAAACCCGCTCCCCCGTAGAGACGATGGAGATCATCTCCTATATCCACCACTGCATCCTGCAGCGCGGCTTCGAGATCGTCTTTGAACAGATGGTGCAACAGGGGCTTGCCCCCCCCGATGTCCGCTTCTGCTTCATCATCATGGGCAGCGGCGGGCGCAAGGAAATGCTGCTCGGTCCCGATCAGGACAACGGCCTCGTCTTTGAAGACTATCCTGACGAACTCGCCGAAGAAGTCGACGCCTTTTTTATCCCCTTCGCCGAAAAACTTGTGGTGGCCTACGCCCGAATCGGCTACCCCCTCTGCAACGGCAACGTCATGGCGAACAACCCCCTCTGGCGCGGCCGGCTTAAGGAGTGGCAGGAGCGTATTTCCGACTGGATTCTCGTTCCGGAACCTAAGAAGGTCATGTACTCCAACATCTTTTTCGACTTCATGCCCCTGGTCGGGGATGCTTCTCTTTGTCTGAACCTGCGCGACATTGTTCATCAACTGATCAAAAAATTTCCCCTGTTCCTTTACCACCTGATGGCCCTTGACTTTAAGCACAAGGTTCCCCTTGGCCTTCTCGGCCGCTTCACCCTTGAAAAAGACAAGGACCACCGAGGGAAACTCTCCATCAAGCAGGCCGGCAGCGTTTTTATCGTGGACTGCGTCCGGATGTTTCTTCTCCAAAAGCAGATCGATGCAACGACCACCATCGAGCGCATTGAACAGCTCGTCAAACTGAACGTCTTCAACCAGGAAACGGCCGAGCATATCAAAGCGGCATTCGAAGCCTTCACCTTCTTACGGCTTCGCCATGAGATCTCCCTGGTCGAGAAGGACAAGCCCCCTTCCCACTATCTCGACCCCTATGCCCTGAGCAAAAATGAACAGGACCTTCTCAAGGAAGCCTTTCGCGCTGCCAGCAAACTGCAGGACTCGGCCAAACGACACTTCAATGTCGGATGATGCCATTCGCCAGTTCAACATAAAACAAACCCTGGAACGAATTCAACCGCACGAATTCACAAGTTTTTACACAGCCCGGACTTTCCTCAATATTCTGTTGAAATAAAAACCAAACACTGTATCATCCTAAAATAACGTAAACGTGAACACCTGTTCTACATTGTTTGTGGCCGCAGGATTTACCGTTGGGACCTTGCGGATGCAGGTTCGGAGGAAAAACGCAGCGAAAAGGGAGGTTGAAACATGGCCGGCAAAGAGCGAGTGGATGTCAACTTTTTCAGGCCCTCGACGGAAAGCATGAGGGCTGAAGTAGGGATTGCCACCACTGTGATCATCTGCTGGTTTCTGCTCAGCTACGGAATTCCGATCGTTATCTTCCTCGCCGGACTCGGAGACCCCAGCGGCCTTGGCGAATCGTTCATTACCAACGCCCGTTTCCTCGGTTTTCCTCTGCACTACTGGCTGATCGCCCAGGGATGCACCATCGGCTATATTCTGCTCTGCAAGCTTTACTGCGTCCTGTGGGACAAGAACGTCTCGGCAAAACGGAAAAAACAGGGGGGATTCTAGATATGAGCACAAAGGCCATCCGTCTTGGACTGATTCTGGGCGCCCTCCTCTGCACCGCCGGCAATCTGCATGCCGCCGCCGGGGATGAGATCTTCCAGGTCGAACAGGGCTTCAAGCTGATTCCAGCGGTCATCATGGTCTCCCTGCTGTGCGTCTATATCGGCGTCGGCTTTCTGTCGATGGTTTCCGACACCTCCGGCTACTGGGTCGCCGGCCAGGGGATCGGCAAATTCGGCAACGGCGCTGCCATCGCCTCGGACTGGATGTCGGCCGCCTCTTTCATGGGGGTCGCCGGCCTGCTCTACCTCAAGGGCTGGTTCGGCCTCGGCTACATCATCGGCTGGACCGGCGGCTATGTTCTGCTCCTCTGCCTGATCGCCGCCCAGATCCGCCGCTTCGGCAAATACACCATCCCCGAGTTCCTCGGCGACCGCTACGACTGCCATGCGGTGCGCCTGATCGCCGCCTCGGTGACCGTCATCATCGCCATCACCTACTCCACCGCCCAGTTCAAAGGGATCGGCCTGATCTGCGGCTGGATCTTCGGCTTCAGCTACACCGGCTCGGTTTTCTTCGCCGCCGGCGTCGTCTGCGCCTACATGCTCCTTTCCGGAATGGCCGGGGTGACCCGCAATCAGCAGATTCAGTACGTGGTTCTGATCTCGGCCTTCATAATCCCCCTGTGGATACTGATCCAGAAGGCCGGAGGCTCCGGTATTTTGCCCCAGCTCGAATACGGACACATCCTCTCCGGGCTCCTCGATGGCAAGGTCGCCGCCGAGGCGGGTGGCGTGCTGACCGGCGAGGCCCTGGACGATGTCCGCAAAATCTACCTCCCCTGGGGGGTGGGGGGCTTTTACCACTTTATCGCCCTGGTCTTCACCCTGATGGTCGGCACCGCCGGACTCCCCCACATCATGATCCGCTTCTACACCGTCAAAAACGAGGATGTCGCCCGCAAATCGGTGCTCTGGGGGCTCTTCTTCATCGGCCTGCTCTACTGGTCCTCCCCGGTTTATGCAGCCATGGGCAAGTTCTGGAACCCCCTCGGCGGCAAAGCGGTTGCCGACGTCATCATCCTCTCCGCTCCAGAGAAGGCCGGACTCGGAATCGCCTTCATCGGCTACCTCGCCTCAGGCGCCATGGCCGCCGGCCTCTCCACGGTGGCCGGCCTGCTGGTCGCCGGAGCCTCTGCCATTGCTCACGACTGGTACTCCACCGTCTTCAAACCGAACTGCACTGACTCCGAGGCACTGGCGGTCGGCCGCGTCTTTACCGCGATTCTCTGCGGGGTGGTCGTCATCACCGCCCTGAATCCGCCGGCCCTCATCGCCCAGATTGTCGCCATGGCCTTCGCCATTGCCGGCAATACGATCTTCCCGGTGGTCGTTCTCGGCATCTGGTACTCAGGGTCGAACAAGTACGGGGCGCTGGCCGGGATGATATGGGGCCTCGGCATGACCCTGATCGCTATGCTGGGATGGATTGCCCAGGTCGACTTTTTCGGCCCCACCGGCCTGTTGCCCGCCACCTCCTCGGCGCTGATCGTCTGCCCGATCGCTTTTCTCCTCAACATCATCGTCTCCAAGATCATGGCGGACAGGCTTCCTGACGAATCGGCTGTCCGCGGAGACAACATCCTGCGCAAACTCCACAACCTCCCCGGCTACGTGGAAGAGGAGAATTCAGGCAAAGGGAGCGCACTTTCCCACTGACCGCAAACCCTTCTCTCCTCTGCAGCCACCGCAGCTGGCAATGCCCACCTGCCCGGCGCCCCAGCCCGGACCTTTTTTCGAAAGAGAGGCCGCTAAAATGAAAAAACTCTTCCCCCGCAAGCGTCTGGCCATGGGGTTCGGTGTCCTCGGCATTGCCCTGATGGGCGTCGACCTGATGATGACCCGCAATTTCTTCACCCACATCGGCGAGCTGATGGCCGCAAGCATCATCTGCTTTGTGTTGGCCATCGTGCTTGACCGCACCCCCAAGGGAGCCGAGAAATCCACCTAGGAGGCTGTCGGACTTGACATGACCGACTGCAAAATCGACTGATCGGCCCATATCTCCGACGATTTTCGACAAATAGCCCTGCTATTCGCTCTCAAATCCTCGAAAACCTGGGCTCGACCATCCGATTTTTCGTTCTGGCCCATCAAGTCCGACAGCCTCCCAGAAGAATATCCCCAACATCCCGCGAAGCAGGGCAAAACCATCTAAAAAGGGTTGCCCGGAATAGGCCATGCCGGTAGAATGTGCCGATTATTGATGGCTTGGGGCCTCCCGAAGAGGGGGGCTTCGGGAGCTGCCCCACAAACGCGCCTCTCTACACAGGGAACAATTCCATGCCCCTTATCAAGCATCTCCAGGAAACCGAGCCGTTCAACCACTTGCCCGATGACCTTTACCAGGAAATCCGCTCAAGCGCCCAGCTGAAAAGATTCCCCTCCGGCGTCTACCTTTTCAAACAGAACGCCCCGCCTACCGGCTACCTGTACGTGATCAAGGAAGGGCTTGTCGAAATCACCGTCCTGGCCCCGGGGGGCGAAGAGATGGTGGTCGACTACCGCAACGAAGGGTGCTTTTTCGGCGGGACCCCGGTCTTCACCGGTGAGCCGTACACCGGAGGCGCCCGGACGGTCAAAACCACCGAATGCTACCTGATTCCGAACGAGATCCTGAAACGAGCCGAAAAAGACTATCCCCAGCTCGGCGAATTCTTCACCCGTATTGTCCATTCCCGGGTGCGCAAGCTCTATTCGGAAATCGTCGCCGACCATAACCAGCAGGCCCTCACCCATATGGAGGCCTTCCCGTTTAAAAAGCGCCTCTCGGAGATCATGACATCGCCGGTCGAGACCTGCCTGCCGCATGACACGGTCCGCCACGTGGCCAAGCGCATGACCCAGAAGAATATCAGCGCCATCATCGTGGTCGATGAACAGAATGTCTTGCGCGGCATTCTCACCGAGCGTGACATGGTCGCCAAAGTGATGGCGGCCAAAGGGGGCGACCCCGACCTGATGCTCGCCGAAGAGATCATGGAGAAGCACCTGCACTCCCTCCCCCCCTCCACTTACATGTACGAAGCCATGTCCTTCATGCTTGGGCACCAGATCCGCCACCTGCCGGTGGTCGACCGGGGCGAAGTGGTCGGCATCGTCACTGTTCGCGACCTGATGCGCTTCCGCAGCCACAAGGCGATGCTGCTGGTCGGCAACATCCGTGAGGAAAAGACCATCGAGGGTCTGGCCACCATTCGCAACCAGATCGTCAACGTTGCCCGCACCCTCCTTTCCGAGACCCGAAGCACCCCCGAAGTCATGGAGATCATCTCCTATATCCACCATGGCATCATCAAGCAGGCCTACGATATCTGCATGGAGCAGATGAAGGCCGAGGGGAAAACGCCCCCCGATATCCGCTATTGTTTCCTCATTATGGGGAGCGGCGGACGCCGCGAGATGCTGCTCGGACCGGACCAGGACAACGGTTTCATCTACGAAGATGTACCGGATGAGCAGATGGAGGAGGTCGAGGCCTTTTTCGCCCCCTTTTCCGAAAAGATCGTTGCCGCCCTCGAGCGCATCGGCTACCCCCTCTGCACCGGCAAGGTCATGGCCAACAACCCCGCCTGGCGGGGGCGCCTCAAAGACTGGAAAGAACGCATCAGCGACTGGGTCAACAACCCCGAACCGCAGAAGGTGCGCTATTCGTCCATCTTCTTCGATTTCACCCCCCTCGACGGCGATGCCTCCCTCTCGCACGACCTGAAGCTTATCGTCGACCGCGAAATTCGTGAATTCCAGGCCTTTCTCTATCACATGATGTCCCTGGACCTGCGCTACAAGGTTCCGGTCGGGTTGCTTGGCCGCTTCACTCTGGAGAAGTCCGGGGACCACAAGGGACAGCTGTCCCTGAAACAGGGGGGCAGCATCTACATCGTCGACTGCATCCGCATGTTCGCCCTCGAAAAAGGGCTGCACGAACTGACCACCCTCGACCGCCTCAAAACCCTGGTCGAACGCAACGTCTTCGCACCCGAAACCGCCGAGCATATTCGCGCCGCCTTTGAAGCCCTGACCTTTCTTCGACTGCGCAACGAAATCGGCTGCCTCGACGCCGGCAAAGAACCGACCCACTACCTCAACCCGCATGACCTCTCGAAAACAGAGCAGGACCTGCTCAAGGAGGCATTTCACGCGGTCAGCAAGCTGCAGGAAGCGACCAAGCGCCACTTCGGCCGCACCCCCTTCTGAGCCATTCCTCTTTTTCCCGTCACCACAGGCCGGCGCCACCGCCGGCCTTTTTTCATTCCTCCCTCGTCCTCTTCAAGAAGCCCCGCACATCTCTATCCATTTTTCCTATACCCTGCCGAATAAGATTAATGTAATATGTGCTCTCCTATTAAGAGAGGGGAACACACGACATGTCAGCTGGACACGGCTCTCCGGTTAAAGCCATCCTTTATGCGTTTTTTGCCAACTTCGGCATCGCCATTTGCAAAACGATTGCCGCTTTTTTCACCGGATCGAGCAGCATGGTGGCCGAATCGATCCATTCTTACGCCGATACAGGCAACCAGCTTCTGCTCCTTCTCGGCATGCACCGGGCAAAACGCCCCGCCGACCGCGAACACCCCCTGGGCTACGGCAAGGTGACCTACTTCTGGAGCTTCATCGTCGCTATCATGCTCTTCAGTCTGGGCGGTCTCTTTTCAGTCTACGAGGGGTGGCATAAACTGCACAGCACTGATCCCCTCGAATACGTGTGGGTGGCCCTGCTGGTGCTGGCCTTCTCTATTGGACTGGAGGCGTTCAGCATGTACGGCTGCCTGACGGAGGTGAACAAGGTTCGCGGCGACCGCTCCCTGTGGCAATGGTTCAAGCAATCGCGCAGTTCGGAGCTGCTGGTGGTCTTCGGTGAAGACCTGGCCGCCCTGCTCGGCCTCGTTCTGGCCTTCGCCTTCCTGGCCATCGCCTGGCTGACGGGCGACAGCCGCTTCGACGCCTACGGGTCGATCTGCATCGGCATACTGCTGATCACCATCGCCGTCTTCGTCGCCATCCGCGTCAAGGATCTGCTTATCGGCCGCTCGGCCGACCCCAAGCTGACAGCCGCCATCGAGAAAGCGATCTCCGGGGACGAGGACATCCTCGAGTTGTTCAACGTCATCACCATGCAGATGGGGACCGATGTCATGCTGGCCGCAAAAATCAGGATGCGTGAAGATCTGAACCTGGACGCGGCCTGTGAAAAAATCAACCGGTTGGAGCAATACCTCAAGCAGAGCTTTCCTGAAATTGCCTGGTGCTTTATCGAGCCGGATGTGCAAGAATAGAAAACACTAATATGCTGTCAGATACAACATCACCCGGCAAGAGCACGGGCCCACGTCTCCACGCGTGGCCAGGGCTGGCCAGATTTGTTCAGGTCTGCCCCTCGGAGACACCATGAACCGCCAGGCGCCAGCAAAAAACCATGTCCCCGGTGAACTGGAAAGGCTGCGCCAGCGTAACCGCGAACTCGAAGAACTGTTCGCCCGCAACGCGCAGACCGAGGCGGTTCTGCGCGAAAACGTCGAAATCGTCTACAATCTCACCCACGGACTGGCAGCCAAAACCGGCCTCCCCTTCTTCGAAGCCCTTCTGGCCCATCTGACCAAAAACCTGCAGGCCGACTATGCCCTGGTCGGCGAACTCGGTCCGACCTCATCCCAGCGGGTGCAAACTGTCGCCGCCTGGGCCGGCGACAAGTTGTCGGACAACTTCACCTACTTTCTCGACGGCACCCCCTGTCATCAGGTCTTCAACCACGGGGTATGCATCTACCCCTCCGGGGTGCAACAGCAATTCCCCCAAGACACTATGCTGGCCGACATGGACGTGGAGGGCTACGTCGGCTCTCCTCTGCTCGGGCCCAACGGAAACCCCTTCGGCATTCTTGTGGTCATGAAACGAAAACCGTTCGAACGTCCTGAACTGGCCCAAACCCTGCTGAAGATTTTCGCCTCCCGCGCTTCCGCCGAACTCGATCGCCTGCATAATCAACAACGTCTGATCGACAGTGAAAAGCGTTTCCGCACCTTTTTTGAGTCGGCTGCGACCGGAATGTTTATCATATCGGCCAGCGGAAAGGTGCTGCAATCCAACAACGCAGCAGCAGCCCAGATGCAGATGTCCCAGAACGAGCTGACCGGCCGAACCGTTGAATCGCTGACCCACCCCCTTGACCGGCAGAAAACCCAGGACTTTTACCAGAACCTGCAGTCCCCCACGGCAAAGACCTTCGACTACGAAAAACGCTACCTGCGAAAGGACGGTTCCGTCATGTGGGGGCTGGCGACCGTCACTCCGATCTTCTCGAAAGGCGGCACCCTCGATTATTATCTGGCCCTGGTTCAGGACATCACGACTCGCCGGGAGGCCGAAGAAGTCCTTCGCCAGAGCGAGCAGATGAAGACAGAGTTCATCTCGACGGCAGCCCACGAACTGCAGACCCCGCTGACCATCATCATGGGCTATGCCGAACTCCTGCTGTCGAAAGACGGTCCATGTCCGCTGATCAACGGTCAGCAGGTGGAGTTTGCCAAAGAAATCTACCAGAAGTCGGAGACCCTGAGCGAAATCGTCGATGACCTGCTCGATCTGAACCGCATGGAAACCGGTCAGCCTCTTTCGATCGAAAAGACCCTGTGCAATTTTGACCAGATCGTCACCGACATTGTTTCCAGCTACCGAAAAGTATCCTCCCGGCACCAGTTCGACACTGCGCTGGCCGGCCCCCCGGGATGCACCCTGCTCCTTGACCGCGAAAAAATGGCCCAGGTGGTGAACAACCTGATCAGCAATGCCGTTAAATACTCGCCCCATGGCACAACCATTACCATCCGCGGGGAAGCGACCTCAGAAACCTATCGTCTCACCATCCGCGACCAGGGTATCGGCATGACGCCCAGCCAGCTGCAGCGGGTCTTTCAGAAATTCTTCCGGGCAGATGCGTCTGATACTGCGGTGCAAGGGCTTGGGCTCGGCCTGAGCATCGCCCGGCACATCGTCGAACGGCATGAAGGCCAGATCAAAATCGACAGCACCCAGGGCGAAGGCACGACGGTCACCGTGTTGCTGCCGAGGCACGTTGAATAGAGCCTGCCCCCCGGATCACCCCCATGAAAAAAGCGCATGAGCCTGTGGCCCATGCGCTTTTTACTGCTTCGTAATACGAAATCTATCCCTTAAGGATTTTTTCCACCATCGCAGCGGTCTCTTCGGTAATACTCCGGCAATTGGCCAGGTGCTCTCGACTTTTCCATTTATGGGAGCGCGTAAGGGCCGAACAGCAGGTCACCTTGTATTTTGCCTTAAAGGCCTTGACCAACCGGTCGGCCTGGTGCGATTTGCCTTTGAGCCCGAGGACCATCACGCCGCCGGAAACGGCGCCGCACAGGCATTTGCAACCGCCGATGCCACCCCCGAAGGCCTTGGCCATTTCCATCATTTTCGGATCGTCGATGCTTCCGGCGGCCTGCAGAACCGCCTGGGTGCAGTTCAGCCCCGAAGCAAAGAGCTTTCCCGCCCTCTCCCGCACACTGTCGTCTTCGGCAATCTCTACCTTCGGTTTGAGCCGAATCAGCTTTCCTAACATGAAAAGCTCCCTCTGAAAGTACTGTTGTCCCCGGACTGGGGGCTCATGTCTCTCATTAGGCTACCCAATGCCCCGAACTTTGACAAGCGATATTCTCATTACTTCACTTCGCTGTAAAAAAAAAGGCTGTGCGACTCATCCCTCTGAGGCGCACAGCCCGATATCAGGCCATCAGTTCAACGGAGTAGGAGCGGCACGACCATGCCGCCTGTTATTTTTTTAAAGAGGCCAGCCTCTCGGTCAGGGCGGGAACCAGCTGCATGACATCGGCCACCACCAGCACATCGGCCACCTCGCCGATGGGGGCGTCCTTGTCCTTGTTGATGGCCACCACGAAGTCGGACTTCTTCATGCCGGCCAGGTGCTGGATGGCCCCGGAGATGCCGCAGGCCACGTACAGCTTCGGCGACACGGTCTGGCCGGTGGTACCGACCTGGTGGCTGTGCTCGACCCAGTCGGCGTCGACCACCGGACGGCTGGCCCCGAGTTCGCCGCCAAGGGCCTTGGCCAGCGCCTGAATAGCAGCCACATTATCCTTCTTGCCCACGCCCCGCCCGGCTGAGACGATCACCTCGGCGCGGGAGAGGTCGACCTCCTTGGCCTCGGCCGGTTCGTATCCGATAAACTCGATCCCGGAGCCGTCTGCCGTAACCTCGATCTTTTCGACCTGGGCGCTTCCTGAAGGCTCTCCTTCGAGGGAAAAGGCCCCGGCCTGAAGGGTCACTACCGCCCGGGGAGTCTTGGGGGCTACGGCGCGGCGCATCTTGGCGTTGCAGCAGGGGACTTCGTACCCGCCGTCGACCAGCCCGACCACTTCGGAGATCTGCCCGGCACCGAGGGTTGCCGCCAGCCGCGGTGCGAGATCCCAGCCGTAGGAAGAATGGGACAAGACAACGACGTCCGGGTTCTCTTTTTCGACCGCCGCGGCGACGATCTTTTTATGCAGGTCGGGATTGTACTCCCCGCACGCTGAAGCCTCGGCCAGATAGACCTTCCCGGAAAAAGAGGGGACGGCCGATTCAGAACCGATCAGAACCATGGAAGCCTCGGCCCCTAGCTTCTGGGCAAAAGCCACCAGCTCATAGGTGGACTCGAGGAGCTGTCCTTCACGATATTCCGCAACAAGTAGTGCTTTCATCCTATCCCTCCTCTTAAGCAACCCGCTTATCTTTGAAAATCGCCACCAACTTGTCGGCCAGCTCGCCGACATCCCCTTCGAGAACCAGCCCGGTCCCTTTTTTCTGAGGCGGATACATGCTGGTGGTGGCCGCAGCCTCCTCGGCAGAAAGGAAATCCGCCACGGGAAAGGCCAGCACCTCTTTCTTCTTCGCCTTCATGATGTTGGGCAGGGTCGGATAACGCGGGGTGTTGAGCCCCAGCTGACAGGTCACCAGAGCCGGCAGCCGCAGCTTGACCACCCCCTTGATGCCCCCCTCGAGTTCCCGCTTGGCCGTCACCACCCCATCGGCGAAATCGAAACCGACCAGGGTGGTTGCACAGGCCAGCTGAAGTTTTTCAGCCACCAGCACCCCGACCTGGGCCGAGCCACGGTCCTGGGACTGCATGCCGGTGAAAAGCAGGTCGAATCCCTTGTCTTTGGCAAAGGCGGCAATCACATCGGCAATCTGCGCCGGGTCCATTTTCCAGGCGACATCGTCCTGGACGTGCACGCCCCGGTCGCAGCCCATGGCCAACGCCTTTTTGAGAGCCTCGCTGACCCGTTTCGGTCCGATGGACAGAACGGTCACATCGGCGTCGCCGAGCTGTTCCTTGAGCTGCACCGCCTGCTCCACGGCATACTCGTCGTACTCGTTCATGCGGAAGGCCAGATCCGCTTCGTCGAACCAGGTCCCCTCGGCGTTGATCTTGAACCGCGATTCCATATCCGGAACCTGCTTGATGCATACGAGAATTTTCATATTGGACCTCCCGTTTGTTTATGTATTACGTCCAGTCTAGAATCAAACCTGTCTGCAACCACCCGTTCGCTTCGCTCACTCGAGGCACAGAGACACCGAGAAAAGCTTTAAATCCTTATCCCTTGATTTTCTCTGTGTCTCAGTGCCTCTGTGGTAGAGCTTTTCCATCAATCAACAACCACCCGCTCGACCAGCAACTCCGCCAGATCCTTCGGCGCCATCTGCCCTTCGAGGTCCGCCCCCTTGATGCCGTCTTCGAACATGGTCAGGCAGAAGGGGCAGTTGGAAACGAGCATCGGCGCTCCGGTTTCGGCAGCCATTTTGGCCCGGGTCTCGCTGATGCGGGTGCCGAGCTTCTCTTCAGCAAGAATCCGCCCACCGCCGGCGCCACAGCAGAACGACTCGACCCGGCTCTTGTCCATCTCGGCGATTTCAGCCCCGGCGGCCTGCAGCAGGGTTCGCGGCGCCTGGTAGATGTCGTTGTAGCGGCCCAGGTAGCAGGAATCGTGATAGGTGCAATCGAACGATTCCCGATTAATTTTAAGCTTGCCGTCTGCGAGGAGACGCTCGAGGAAGACCGTGTAATGCTCCACCGGCACATCGAAGTCGAGATCGCGGTAGTCCTTGGCCAGGGTGTTGAAGCAGTGCGGACAGCTGGTGACCACCTGCTTAATGCCGTACCCCTTGATCGCTTCGATATTTTCACTGGCCTGCACCTGGTAGAGGTATTCGTTGCCGAGCTTGCGCACCGGATCGCCGCAGCACTTCTCCTCCTTGCCGAGAATGCCAACCTTGACGCCGGCGGCCTGGCAGAGCTGGATAAAGCTCTTGGCCACCTGGATGTTGCGCTTGTCGAAGGAGGCGTAGCAGCCGACAAAATAGAGGATGTCGACGTCGCTCTTCTCTGACAGGGGCTTGACCCCCAACTCCTCGGCCCAGTCGCCGCGGGAGGCATAGGCCATCCCCAGCGGGTTGGCGTTGACCTCGATGTTCTCGGCGGCCGTGACCACCTCCTCGCCGGGGAACTCCCCTTCCATCAGCACCAGGTTGCGGCGCATTTCGACAATCTTGCCGACATGCTCGATCGAGGCCGGACAGGTCTCCTGGCAGGCGCGGCAGGTGGTACAGGCCCACAGAGCATCGGGATCGGCCGCTTCGATCAGCGGGGCCGTCTGCTTGCCGAAGGCGACATCGCCGATGGTGTTGACGATCTTCATCGGCGACAGCGGTTTTTCGGTATTGTAGGCCGGGCAGCGGTCCTGGCAGCGGCGGCAGAGGGTGCAGGCATCGGCGTCGAACAGGTCTTTCCAGGTGAGGTCCTCGACCCTGGAGGCCCCGAAGCTCTCGGCCGACTCGTCCTCGAGATCGACGGTCTTCAGGTTCCCGCTCGGCCCGCGGTCGACGAAGAAGTAGTTGGCGCTGGTGGTGACCAGATGCCGGAAGCGGGTATAGGGGATGGAAACGAAGAAAGCGAGCACCAGGGCAAAATGCCCCCACCACAGGCCGGTATGCAGAGAACGCAAATCGGCTTCAGCCATGCCGTAAAACCCCTTGGCAAAGAGCAGACCGACAGGCGACCAGGAGGCCAGCTCCATGTTGTGCGGCAGTTCGGTCGCGGCCATGCGCGCCCCTTCGACCAGAAAGCCGGTCAGCAGCACGGCGAAGAG